>JBGTAD010000088.1:0-23509 GCA_041750055.1 Candidatus Absconditabacterales bacterium
AGACATCTTTTTGTTGATAGGGTAAATATGGTAATTGACCTATATCAATTCAGCTGTCCAATTAAAGAGCAGTTGAAAGAAACCCAGCGCTAGCGCTGGGTTTCTTGGTTTTTGACCTATTTGAGTTGGACAGCAATGAGACAGAATGTCAAAAACAGGATCTTCAAACAAACTAGCTCATGCAGCTCATCCTAATGTCCTCAGAAAATCTCTTCTATTCATGCTGATGACGAATATGTGACGAAGATAAAAGCTCAAAAACCTCATACTAATCATACTGTATATAAATATCTAGGATAATCAAATCTTTTTGGAGAATTGTCACAAGGAGCCAATCATAATATGTTTGTATTATTATTTGTGCTTGAAAAATCTATGGGTCTTGTACACACTTGTGTCAGATTTTTATTTTTTTTGATTTTTTCTTTCATATGGATACTTCTACCCAACTCCAACTACCTACTATGAGCGGCGCACAACTCTTGGATACTCCTGCTATCCAGCAAGTACTCGTCAAATACGCTCCCGACCACGTCAAACAGTGAGAACTCAAACAATTTTTTATAGATAAAGTGGGGAAACTCTTCGAAAACCAAAACCTCACGATAGAGCAATTCGTAGGTATCTTCAAACAGGTCATCGATATAGACCAAGCTAAATCTGACGCCAAACAACTCATTGCTAACTATGGACAGTTCGCTGATGACCCCACCGTCAAGCAAGCAGTCCGCGTCTTGGATCAAGAAATGAACGAGCTATCTCCTATCATGGCATCGATCAAAAGTCACTTGGAAGATTCTGCTGGAGGGTTTCAAAGATTCTTGAATCGACTCAGAGGATTGTTCAGTACTGGATCTCGTGACCCATTGGCGAGCTCATTACAAGGGTTACAAGGACGTATCGATTCTATCGACAATGCATTTGGTAAGTACGAACAAGAACTCTTACTCAATCAAAAAACCTGTAGTGACCGTATTCCTGGCCTAGCACAAGAGATCTTCTCACTCGAAGGAATGATCGCTAGTCTCACTACTGTCAACGCACAAGTCTCTCACGAGAGCACCAAAGAATTCCTCCAAAACATGATCACACAGCTCACGATCATCTCTGGAATCAAACAAGAAAACCTCCAACGTCTCCTCGTGGCTGCCAAGATGAACGGCAATACCCACCTGCTACTGAAAGCTACTGAATTCAAAGTCTTCGGATTATTACCGGGATTATTAAGTCTGAATTTTGTACTTGCGAGCCAGTCCAAGATCCACAAAGCATCCGAAGCAGCGGACAAATTTATGAATACACTCAGAGACCAAGCCAAAGATACGATCGAAAAAAACATGCAATCAGAAGTCGATGCCAAAAGAAAAATGAAATCTGAACTCGAAACCATTGTCGCGAATATCGATCATCTCACAGATAGACTTGACGCACACAAACAAGCTATCGCAGCAGTGAACCAAGAAGTCACTGACTATCTACCTGTGTATCAACAACGTCTCAAACTACTCCAAGATAATATGGAAACCATGGGAGTCGATGCATCAGAATATCAAGTCATCGAGAGTAATGTTATCAAGACCTTAGACGAGCAAGAGAAACTATTGGGCAAAGATATTCAGAAGAAACAAGAAGATGAGAAGTCTGAAGATGATAACAAAAAAGAGGAAAGCACAGAAAATAATCAGAAAGTTTCTTAAAACATCTCGACGATTCCCCCTTGATAAAGGGGGGAAGGGGGATTTTTTTTGATCAGTATCCACGCAAATCTCATCCTCACATACTCTAGAATACTACTACGGGCTTGAGCAATATCGAAAAGCATCTCGCCGAAGGTATGAAAACATCTACATCTCGTAATAAAGTCATCTTTATCGTCCAATCGTATCAGATTTTATGTCCTTTTCTAGTTATCTTCATGTTCAAATCCATCGCTATGATCGTGCTCATTGCATGAGCAGTGTTGTGATCATATGGCTACACTCAAACCGTATCCAACCCCTATGCAAATCTGGATAACCGTATCGAGACATTCGCTCAGTCTCTCCAAAAAACTATCGACAGCAAAGGAGATGCATACAAAAAAAACCTGACTAATCAGCTTTTTGCACTTCGTGATTCTAATAAGTATAGAAACAATCCTCAAATCGTTTATCTGATTGAATGATTGATTTATAACCTGCATAAAGAGTTCTATCAAGCAATGGAACAATGAATCAACCCAACCCAAGATCACACACAGCTTGATAGTTACTATCAATGATATACAGACACATACACAAAAAAACTAGAGACCATCAAATACAATATGTTTCCTATGGATATCCCTTTATCATTTGCTGTAGGCAATCTGACGTACACAAGACAAGGAAAGTCCTGTCAAAGTATTGGACGAATCAATAATTGAAAATGAGAAGAAGAAATGGGTCCATTCGAATTAGATTTCGCTTGATCTATTGATATACAACAAGAAGAATTCTCAAGATCAAACATAGCGCAAAAAGCTTTTGATGATATAGAATCAAGTCTCATCATCAAACCTATTAGGAGTTTTAGAATAAGAAACACAGAGCGTAATATCTTCTGCAAAATCTCATATGAATTACAGAATATACTACCTCAGTCCGCTAATACACCCCAAAAGATGTATACAAACAATTATCTACTCATCGGTAATGTCAAATATAGACTCAATCCTCAATGATGAGTACAATATCTTGATCTTTCCGCGTCTCAGAGACTCTTCAACGAAAGATTTCCTAATGTCAATTCAAACACCCCAGAATTTTTCAGCAAGCCATGAATTGGAAGTATTCTAGGATACGAAGGGATCAGTATTTATGACAAAAAAGTAGAAGCAATCACAAGCAAGATGTTGCCTATCTTCGGAGCGTATCCTATCGATGAAGACTATAGCCTCTTATTTATCAATCCTCCATATGATACAGCAGCACCTGATGGACTATGAAAACCTGTCATCTATATCTATGACCATGCATCCAAGCCGCTGGATGTATCGCTAGATCTGTATGGACAGTGATCATATACTCATCTGGATCCTGCATTCAGTAGAGGTCAGACATGGTCAGTCGTGTCTGATGCTGAGTCCAACATACGTGTGTGAGATCAGACCTATCCTTACTTGTATTACAAAGTCCTTTTTGATCGCAGATATCATCGTGAGACTGCATGATATAAAGTCTCTGGTAGCGAATTACAGTCATTTTTGACCAAGGCATTTACTCATATCTGACGAACGTCTAGAGAACAATCAGACTATTTTGAATACTGGATACCAAAAATAAATACAAAGGCTGACTATGTTGTCTGATTTAAATTTGATAACCAAGTCAATGACTACGTTGGACTCAAGCTATCGAGAACACCAGATACCATGATGCGTGTAATCGTAGAACTCACCAACGTCTCGACTCAGCCAGAATTTTTATCAAGCATCCAAACTCTTGATCAGTCAGATTTTTCTTCTTTGCCTGTTTATCGTAGGAGTGGATTGTTTGATGTCTTCGAACGAGGAGGAGTCCTGTATGGACAATGAACAGAATGGATTTTTAGATAGTCATTTTTATGTGTTGTGATCTCTCATAATGAATATATCTGTATCAATACTCAACAAAACACTCTGCATCACTGCACTAGTCATACTAGCACGAACCAACACCGCCTCTGCTGCACAGCTATATGGACTCCAGGCTCCCGAAATACAGACGCAGATCGATGCACTCAATACTAACTACAAGCTCAATATCGATATGGTCGTACTCAATGCTGGCGATCAATGTGCTGACGAACAAGGGTTTGCTGCTTGTTTCAAAAAAAACAATACACTAGGATCTCAAATCGTCTTTGCACTTAGTCTACCACAGAGACGTTTGGAATCGCTAGTCAAAGACTCGCTCCAACAAGTCATCACCGCAGAAGATCTCAAGACGTTTGAAGAACAGATTGTTTCCTCTCTGAGAAATAACGATACTGCAGGCGCGATGCAGATCTATCTACAAGCAGTGTGAACACATCTCAAGACTCAGTGTGAACAACGTAAAGTATCTCCCTGCGAACTCAATGAACTGGTAGCAGCGACAGCTGCATATATAGCCGAGAACAAACAACAACAAGCAGATAGTCTTGCTACTAGCACATCTCGAACGGTACGATTGTTCACGATCGGTCTGATCATTGTGATCGCTGCATATCTGAGTCGATATCAATATCTGTACACTCTCGATATCAAACGTGTCAAAGATCTGCACAAGCAACTCTCAGTCCTCATCCTGAGTATCAAAAACAATGCAAATCTGTTTGCTGAAGATAAAAAGCAACTCCAACACGAACTCAAACAGTTGCTTACCAAGGTAGAAGACGCTCTGAGTCTATCCAAGAGCACTCTCCATGCCTCACTGAAATCCCATAGCAAAGACTCTATCAAGCACCTCTGGACTGATGCTCATCACATCATGACCTCGTATACCAAGATGATGGAGACCATTTCCAAGACTGATGATATCGCCAAGATCAAAAAACAAATCCATCAGATAGATCTATAACAATGGGAAAACGGGATCAATGGGAAAACAGTAGAAACAGTAACAATGGGAAAGTGTAGAAGTATTGACAATAGTTACTTGCCTGCAATTACCAATTACTACTCACCAATCACTATTTACTACTCACTTATTACCATGAAAATATTAGACTGAGTACAAACGTTCTATCAACTCGACCAACAATTTGGACTGCTGTTAGAAAGACTCCAACGTTTTGAAAAAGAATATAAAGCTGACACCGTGCCTCATGCTACGATCGAACTCCTGGTCAAAGAACTGGGCGGATATCTGAGTATCGTAGACCAAGAGATCCTGAGCGCTGTATCCAAACGTGAACAAGCCACCAAACTAGAGAATCCCATGCTCGTTGCTGAGTCAGATTTGTTGATCCAACGTTTGACCTTGACCAGAAATAGTCTGTCTCATTACGCTGACCGTCTGGCTGGGCTGCCGATTTATGGATCAGAGATCTTCGAACATCAGTATACCTCACTAGAGCAAATCAGTGCAGACGAAGAGCTCACGACCAAGACAATGTCTCTGGTAAACGAATACGTCGAACACAAAAAGAACACACCTTTCCAGATAGATCTGGATAATGAAATAGAACAGCAGATGGAACAACATGAACATAGTATCCAGCTGCACAACACCTATCTGCTATCGATCAACAATATGCTCGATACGATATATACTCAAACACACCAAATCGAACAACTCACTCAAGGTCTATTCAAGACACTACAAAAACACTGTCGTATGAATCGGAAAAAAAACTATACCATTGATTCTCTCGACATCGCAAAGACAGACTTCTACACAGACTACCAAATATTCTTGGGTCATAGTAACGAACTCATCGAAGGACTCTTACTCCTTGATACGATCAAAGATAAACTAGTGTTTCTCATCTCATGTCCGTTTGGGCAAGGGAAACAATACCAGTCAGATTTTGTTGATCTGCTGGAAGGGGCTTCTTTTGTAGAGGTACTCACGTCTTGCAACCAACGGATGAAGACCATACAACTAGACTATCTGGTATCGCTATATACGCAATGCAATCTGCTACGATCAGCAAGCTATCACAACACATACATCTGACAAGAACTCGTCAAAACAGCGGTCCAACACATAGATCAGCATCAACGACTAGATAGTATCCATACGGTCTTGGAGCAGTACGACCAACTCAACGCGCTCAGTGCGCTAGATACTACTATCCCTCAGTGACCTGGCAGACGTAATAGGTTCGACAAAGCATTGCAGGCTATGATCGAGAAGTTCGCACAAGATCTCGATACAGCATGGCAAGGATTGATCGAGAATATACAGTCTCAAGACATCAAAAAATCTGAACTCACATCACTACAAGATCAAGCAGATCATCTCATGCAGATCCTCACATCACTACGTGAGACACTAGCACTGATATCTCAAGCAGATCAAGTCTTTGATCAATTTGGGAAGCAAGATCTCGGATCAGTCATCTCTAGTATCAAAAAAGATGTCAACCAACAACGAAACCAGCTCTGGACCAGCTTCGTCAATACTCATCAGACACTTCATGATGTATCATTAGATGAACATGGATCTCCAGACTTGCTCAAAACTGTGCGTGCTTATACTCAGGAAGTACTGTCTGTCATCAAACAGATGAATCAGATCGGTGATGAGACACAGGCGTTTCACCAAGATCTTGCGTCTATCTGATCAAGTATCTCCAAAGCTGACCGCTATACCTATAGTAATCGAGACTCACTCAACACTGTCAAAAAAAATCTGCGCCCCCAACTTAACAATACTCATCTACAGGCATTGCTTCCTCAGATCGAGGCGTATATCGCTAACAAATACACCCAAGCATATCAATCACACCAGACGCGTATACTCACTGAATCTCATCAGACTAGCGGTGGGTGGACTAGCGGTGGGTCACGACCATCTAGTGGATCGTCTTCTTCGGGAAGTTCGTGGTCCTCTGGTGGATCAGGAAGCTCGTGGTCGAGTAGCTCAGGATCGTTTTGATGAGGAGGCAGCTTTAGTTCTAGTGGTGGAACATCGTGGTAATATATTCATCATAATAAACGAATAGTTTCTTTTGTATCTTAAATTACATTCGATCCTGAATTACGACACCTAAGAGATCTTCTAATAAGAAGGGACATTTTCTCTCAAAAAAAATTATAAAGTTTTATATCAACTGCAGACTATAGCTATGAATATCCTCTCTGGCACTATCCATGAACTACCAGTCGATCTGCACCAGACTCTGGTCTCCAACTCTGACGTGCTCGAACGCCGAAATAGTCTCACGCCACTGGCTCGTAATGAGCGGATCTGTCGAGTGACCATCGTCAAAAAAGAGGAAACCAGACAAGAACATCTCCAGCGTCTGTG
Source organism: Candidatus Absconditabacterales bacterium (assembly GCA_041750055.1). Classification (GTDB taxonomy): domain Bacteria; phylum Patescibacteriota; class Gracilibacteria; order Absconditabacterales; family Absconditicoccaceae; genus JBGTAD01. Next base: position 6,957 of record JBGTAD010000088.1, read on the forward strand.
TGAAGATCTTCGTAATGGTAAACGCAGACCCTGTTGTCGACCTGGTTGCCCACATCGTAAAGAGAGTGCCAAGAAGTGGTTTAAAGGAATAGAGAAATAGACATTTTTCTTCGATCCATAAGATATCGTTTATTTACAAAAAGCGATATCAATAATAAAATAGCTCAAGGATACATATAACGACATATTAAAACATAGCCTCATTATCAACGATATGATCCCATCAGACTTTATACATCCTTGCCTTATTTATGACCAAACTCACTGTAACAACTATGGTCAAAGCTCCACTCGCTACCGTACGAGATGTACGAAATAATCCTGAGCATATCGTCCATCGATGTTTTGCCTCTGATGATCGACACTGTCCGAGAGCGACCAATGATCTACGTGTCTGATGACTCCTCATCGCCAGGATGGAGGCTAAAGACGGATCGTTCGGGTTTGATATGACGGGTCAATACGATGTCGTCGAGCCCATGAGCCGTATTAACTATACGATGGGGTCGTATGAGAAAGATACGGATTTTGTGCCAGCTGGACGTATTGTGGAGATTACGGTTGCTCAGACGGAGGCATGAGTTGTTGTCACTGAGACCTTTGATGCAGAGGAAATTCACGATCTTGAGATACAGACGACTGGATGGCAGGCCATTTTGGAGAATTTCAAGATATATGTAGAACAGATAAGCAAGAAATAGAACTTGTAACAAACAATCAAACATCTACATTCTGGTCAGATTTTAGTTTTTTTTGCATATTCTTTATGAAATTCATTGTTACGATCGTTATTTTCTTGGTTGTTGTAGTCGCTGGGACACGCTTGTTACCTACTGACTTCGAGCTCAAGTCCGAAATCACCATAAACAAACCCAAAGTACTCGTCTGGGACTATGTCAAAATACTAGGAAATCAGACCAGCTATAGCGTACGAGTGATGACAGATCCTGAAGTCAAACTCACGAATTCATGAACAGATGGGACGGTTGGATTCGTCCAGGCACGAGATAGTACGATGAAAGATGTCGGCAAAGGATCTCAACAAATCAAAGCTATCGATGAAGGGACGAGCTACGAAGTCGAGATCACGTTTGAGAAACCGATGGTCGCGACCAATCATGCCAAGACGACTCTTGAAGATCTATGAACCAATGACACTAAAGTCACTACCGTATTTCGATGAAACAATCCTCGACCAAGCAATTTGATGAGCATGCTCTATTTGCCCAAAGTACAACAAGATATGCATCAAAGCCTGAGAAATCTCAAAGAACAATTAGAAAAATAATAGCAGACAAAGCAATCAAAGCCTGAGCCAAGGCCACTATTCCTGCTTACGATCACGGATTTATGTATGGTCGTGATATCGAAGATCTTGATGGCCATATCTGGGAGTTCTTTTGGATGGATCAGACACAGGCTGGGTAGTACTCAAATGACTACACACTCTTACAACTCTATCAACGTAAACGTCAAAATTCCCGTATATCATCCTACTGGTGTCGCTGCAGGGATATTCGCTCTCAGCGTAGGCAAATCTCCATAACTACCAGTAAGTCCACTATTGGTCGCAGTGTCTCTCTTGATATAGGTCAGTGGTCATGCTCCCAGGCTCTGGAATACTGTCGCTCCAGCTGCGAACACAACACGTGGATTTACTGATCCCGAAAGCCTCGTGATCGTATTCGCTTTGAATTGGATATTGGATGCAGAGATTGTCCCATCGATATCAGTCAACGCTGTCGACGAGATGGTCGTATACCATCCACTATCATCACCTACAGGATCACTCATCCCGAAGTATTGGGTTCAGGTTTTGGTGAGCTGTTGCTGAGTCAAAGATGGCGATATCGATCAGATATCAAATAATGATGGAGCAAAAATACTCAATGGAAGAATGATTCGTGATACTGTCGCTGTGGCTGATCCCGTGACGCCATTTTTGTCTATGAACTGGAATACGAACGAACCATTAGTATTGAAGGTATAAAAAGCTGACCCGTTATTGTTGGTGATCCTAGATGTAGATGCTAGTCCTGTCAATCTCGCAGTCACAGGAGAAAACGTAATTCATGTCGTTGAGTAGATGATGGTGGTAGTACTCGTGATCACCAGTCATCCTGTCAATGTCACTGCTCCAGTCTGCCCAAAACTACCCGTGTAACTCACAGTGATATTATATGTACCAGGAAGTATATTGGTACCGACACCTGTCGAATACAGCACTCGTCATCCATTTCATAGATTCACTCCCGTATAGTTGATACTATTGATCGTGAGACTGACGCTGGCACCGGGATCAGAGATTGTCCCGAGAATGGTAGGACGGAGAGTATTCGTAGTTGTTTGGTTGATGCTGACGCTGGGTCTGTACAAAGCGAGAATTTCTGTCGCATTCAATGCTTTACCATATAGTCTTACTTCATCAATCAATCCAGAGAAGTAGTTAGACGGACTGCTATCTGCAAGCCTTCAGATATTCGTACGATAATTAGTGGTATTAGTGTCAAAAGCTCTATTATTCGTATTGAGAGCAGCTGAGACAGTATTGACATATAATTGTCTATTAGTAGCAGATCTAAAAACCCCTACAATATGATACCACCTATTAGCTACCAAAGAAGCGGGTCCATTGACAGTGCTCCCATTGACTCTCAACTGTGCACGATTATTATTGAGTGATAATCCATACAAAGTATTGGTGCTAGAGGTCCTGGCAATATTGACGATAGATTGTAGTACATTGACTCTGGATGGTCTCACTCGTACAGAAATCGTAAAGGGATAGTTGGATATGGGTTTACCAGAAAGCTCGAGATAATCATTGACGCCATCGGTCTGTATCGCTCAGCCTCCTAGTCATGTAGCTACTGATACGGGACCGTTGAATCCTGTCCAGCGATACGTATTCGTCACTACATCCAGAAACCCTAACCCTGAAGCCAATCCATTGACATAAAATAGTAGCCCTGTGTTTTGTTCGGCAGTATCCAGATCTAGAATAATACTATCACTCACCTGTCCGGTATTGCCTAGATCATCAGCAAACTCTACGAATACATACTGTACTCAGCCACTGGCGGTCAGATTTCGATTGAAATTGCCAGAATACGGTATCCAGCTCGCAAGATCTCTCTGATCTGGAGTATTCCCGACTCTCATGAGTATAGCACCAGAGATCGAACTCGTGAGTCTCACTGATACTCAAGTCGTCAATGCAGCGTCATTGTCGATAGAGAACTCTCCTGCCATGGATGCTATCGCAAAATATGTCCAATGGGAAGTAACAAATCTGACATAACCGTCTGATTGGACTGCTAACATTCCTACAGAGGACCAATTACGACCATCCTGAGATTGTAAAACCTGCACACTCTTGCCAGCAAACAGCGACCCTATGTACAATTCCATCTGTACGACCGTAGGCTTACCAAACTGATCTCTAAAGGTAACTTTTTCATCTGCTCAGACTTTGATCGTAGAATAGATCGACGAAGAGGTCGCAGGCTGCTGAGGAACCATTTCGGTAGGAGGTTGCAGTGTATCGATATTGATGGTTTTGTTCTTTTTTTGAGCTACGACTCATCGATCGAGGATCGCTTTGTTTTCTTCGTGCTGGAGAGTCGTGAGATAGTTACGAACTGGTGAACGATTGATAGAAGATCTGTCAGATCATCATTCTCATCATCATCAGCCTCTAATCGATGAAGAGTACGTCAGTCATGGATTGGTCACAGGATCTAGACTTGCGACAGTATCCAGACACTGAATAGACTGAATGATGAGAGATTTGGGAGCACGATAAGATGCATTGATAGTAATATTTCCTGGCTGGATGATCCATTCAGGACAGACATCTACGGGTAGAGAGATCGTAGATCATCTATTGAGTTTGATAGATCCATTGGCAATCAAAGCAGCTCCGGGTTGTATCTTCATCACTCTACGGCGAGCTGTATCTCGTATGGCGATGACTTTTTTGGATTTGAGTTCGATATGTTTGGCGCTGATCGTGAAGGACATTCAGATTTTTGTTGTTTGGAGAGAAAAAACCCATCATAGAGCCAGACATGTAATAATTGCACTAATAGCTAATAAACGTTTTGAAGACATACCATGATTGTAATGAGATTCATGGATTGTGCACGAATAGAGCATTTGAATATCACAATAGATTTGACAAGTGCTGAAAAATACAGATGAAGATAGAGAAAACGAATAGAGAATGACGAAGTGGATTTCAGTTAGCAGTGCCAGATATTGATCCCTAATAATTCATATGGATATAGTAAATACAACTGGAATTACGACAATGAGATATCTCTCGCTATAAGTACATGATCCAATATATTTACGTTTTTTGATTATCGGAATATATCGGCAATGTACTATATTCAAAATTTTCAAAAATAATGGAGGCAGAACCTGCTCCCCATTATTACGGCTACAAATCAATTAGATTTCTGATGATTTCATATAATTTTGGATTATCAATAGAAATCTTGTTGAGTTTTTTGACCATATAGATGTTATCTTGCAAATCAAATCCCTCTGCTTGTATAAACGCAGAGTATCTTCTTAAAAAGAAGATGCAAGAATTAATCTGTTCCGTTTTTTCTAACCCGTTAATTTTATCGAGAAGACTTGATAGTCCTGGGTCTAATATCTTTATCTCCAGGAGATATTTTTCTTTCTCTTCGTCTGAGTCCGACGACTCAATGACATGAATCGCTGTCAACATAGAAAGAAGTGAGAAATAGTCAAGTCTGAGGATTTTCAACAAGTCGAGTATTCTTGTGATACTAAAATTAGCAGAACCAGACTCTATTATACGTACAAAAGAATTGCCGATGCCTAGTTTTTCTGCGAGGTCTGCAGAACTTAAACCTTCGAGAGCTCTCAAACGAGCTAATGTCTGTCCGAAAAGCTCAGTCAGATGGTTTTTTTTTGTTTTAGATTTTTTCATTTTTTAATTATTAAATGTTAGTGTCACTACATACATAAATCTTATATATTTTTCAAAACATTTGCAGAATATTCAAAAAAAATTATAGTAATATGCGAATTTGACTTTTTTTTCATAATACAGTAAACATATGCTCCTGACCAATCCTCATCACGACGCCATCATCAAACTCCTCGCCAAACATCATCATCTCACGATTCATGAGTTGCATACGCAGCTTTAACAGTCTCAGATTTCGATTTCTTTGGCAAATCTGTATCGTATTGTCCAAACACTGACACAAGCGTATATTCTGATCAAAAAAAATGGAGCCTTACAGCTACATCATACACGAGTCACTGAGCTTATTGAGCTTGCTTGACGTGTGCAAACACTCCAAGACAGTCAATTAGATAGCATTTTACAACTAGGACAAGGCGAACGTCTCACGATACAGACATCTTCGTTACTTTCTTTGGAGACACAACGAGTTGATCTCATTTTTCAGCTCAATCTACATGTACCTTCTCCCGATTGATATTTTTGGTATAATGAGCATGCATTTTTTACTTTTGGAGTGCCGGAGATCGAAGCAGATGCAGGTAATAAACTTGCTACCCCAGAAAAACCCGTGTGGTGAATTGTAGGCTCTGATACTGCAATGGACAGGCGAGCTATTACTCACAAGAAAACATCACGAAAACACGAAAAAGTAATTCCTCATACCGTTCGATCCAACACGCCTTGATATTGTCTCAATATCTACGGAGATCGAATTATTGAATTTGTTATGCCAGCTCAGCTTTTAGTATTTTTCAAGGTATATTTCGACAATATTTCAGATATTGAGTTGTTAGACACAAAACATTATCGTACATTATTCGAGACCAAGGCTCATTGTACATTAACCATTCGCCATGATCATCAAGAAGCTAGAAAGCTGACTGACATGATCAAAACATTGATCAATAGTTAAAATCTCTGCAATACGCACAGAAATGGAAGATGAGAAAGCAGGAATCAGTTGACAAACAAAAAAAACACAAACCCATAAAACAATTTCCGAAATAACTTGCGAAACAATGATGCAAAAAATCAGCCTATCCATCCGGGATAGACAAATATTCAAAGATGTATCTCTTACCATACATACATCTCTCAATACTGTCAAACCCAATATTCTTATATACAAGTGATAATGAGCATTTTTGATAACACTATATATAATAACGATATGTGTTGACATCATAATAGATCCAATCGAATAATCAGCTTTTGTATTGCTTTGTGCTTTTTGACTATATCATTGACTTCTCAAGAGGTTTTTTCTGAGAATTCTAACGATCGTGCTCGCGTAGCACTTACTTTCATCGTGTCACAGCAATCCATCGAGTGATCAAGAGATCGTATCGTAGGAATACGAGATACTACGCGTTCGAGGATTGCAACGTTTTCTCGTGCTGCCAAACTCGATCCCAAAGGATTGGTCATACCTGCTCATACCATGATAAGCCTCCCCGTAGATCAGTGCGAGAGCATAAAACTATACCCACTCACATCTACTATCCCCTCTGCGCGCTATACCCTGACCAAACAAACACTCATCAATCGTATCGACTGCCTGAGTAGTAAACAACCAAATCCACAAAATATGCAAGGGAAACAGCACAACATACATCATACATCTCTATCAAACACGATCGTCCCAAATACTATCGCATGAAACAATTCGATACTTCCCAACAATCTATGAAAACATGACTTTGGGATTCCCCCAATACTACAACCCGTAAAACCAAGAGCATATATGCAACTTCCGGATGCTACCGTCATCGTTGATCAGAGTTGAATGATTTTTTCAGGATTGTTATATGAACCGTATGAACTTCGTCAATGGGTCTCCATGATACAGCCCCGTCATTCACTAGTACTTTCGACAATGTTCAAGGCATGAGCAAATCAACCTATTTGGTTTCGTGATGCAGAAGGAAAACCCGCATATGCCGACATCTACATACCAATTGAGTGATTGCATGCAAATCAACGCTACGCATTCTCATATTCTCAAGATGGAGAGCAGCGATCTGTCTGATGATTTGCTAACATCATCTCCTCAGGAGACACACAGCGAGCTCATATCAGGACCGATCACTGTACGTATTTTGCAATTGCAGGAGTCACTGGCGATCTCATCGTATATCAAGCCCCTACTCCAGATCAAGATGCATTTTTGACTGACTGATCATTGCAAGTATCAGCGATCTTGTCTGGATCAACTTTTTCTGGGGTGAGTTGGTTTTGGAGTGGCACATCAACGAGTTGATTTAATACATCCCTATATGATAGTGGACTCAGACTCATGATGAATATGGATGGGACTAGTATCTGATGAGATACGGGCAATATAACCAAAGACCAATCTCAAGGAAATCTGACAGGAACCATAGGATCAGCAATTACCTGGACTAGTGACGGAAAATACTCTGGTGCGTACAACTTTATCAACAATGCCAATTCAAGGATCGATATTGCAAATACTGGACGACTCAGCTTCACCTGAGCGCATACGATGCAGGCATGGATATATCCTACGATCATCAATGGTACTAGAATCATCATGTGAAAACAAGCTGGAGGAAATACTGATGGATATAAAATGTGAATCATTGCAATATCAGCAAACACCTGAAGGCTCTATACAGAGATCAGATCAACAAATTCAGCACTATATAACACATCTTCAACTGGATATACACAGACCGTCAGTCTCAATCAGCGGTTTCATGTCGTAGGAGTCTATGATGATGCAAATAACTATATGGGTACCTATATCAACGGTCAACTCAGTAGTTACCAACCTACGACATACTCGATGACAACTCCAGGATGAAATTTTAAAATCTGACAACAACCATATAACAATAATAATAGATTTCAGTGAAGCATTGACGAAGTCAGAGTACGAAATAGAGCTCTCAGTAGTGATGAAATCCAAGAGCTATATACGATGAATCTCTCTAAGATAGCGACAGGGCAATGGCAATTCATCTCATCAAAAACTGGACTCACACAGACAGGATATTCGTACTCTCTACGCATTGATAAGGGAGCTGATAGCTATGAAACAGTAACCAGAAGAGTCTGGACAAAAAAACTCTCAAGTAATTATCTCAATCCTGTCACAGGTGGTTTGAATACATGGTATGATTTGATGGATAGCTCGTCAGTGATCCTATGAGTAGGATCAGGCATCCAAACTATCATCGATAAATCTGGTAACGGACGTAATGCCAGCCAGAACACAAGCACTAATCAGCCACTATACCTCACCATCACAGGTAATAATCCTATAGCATTATTTGATGGCATCAATGACAGGATAGATTTCAGCGAGACTAATACCATCAGAACTGCTATCATCCTAGCATACGAAGACCCTACTGCAGTCGGGATGGATAAATCAATCCTAAGTCATAGTACGATAGAGCCAGATTTTCATAGATGAGCGGGCAGACAATACCAAGATACGTATCGATGATCACCCAGTGTCAGAAACGGACTGCCCTATCTGAATGGATCAGCTTTTGCTCATACAGGTACCACGATAGGACCCGATTTGGCGATATATACTGTCAAAACACTGGGTAATGTCAGAGCAAATCGTATCTGAGGAGACAGGGCGTTTACTGATAGACATCGAAAAGGCTGATACGCAGAAGTACTCATCTACGATAGAGTCATCTCCGAATCAGAAAGAGTATCTGTCGAGTGTTATCTATCAACAAAACGATCCATACCAGTCTCTCATAATTGCCTCCCTGTCTCAGCACCCAACGGATCTGTGAGCTACTCTACCACGAATCTCACCAATACCTGAGTAACAGCGACTCTGACAGGATTGGGTGTTGGTGTCACGATTTTGAATAACTGATGATCTCCGACGTATCTATTCACTGGCAATGGATCATTTAGTCGGATCATCCAAAACAGTATTGGGACAACAGGTATCGTCACGGCTACCGTCAGCTGGATCTATGACCTGCCCGTCAACAATGGAGCAGTGATGCGACTGGATGGATCAGATACTGATACCATTACCCTGGTAGGAGATGAAGTCGGCGAACGAAGAGACAAATCTAATACAAACAACCACGCGAGCGCAGAGAATGGAGTCTATAGACCTACATATATCGCCAATGGATATAACGGCAAGGGCATCATACGTTTTCCTGCTACCAATAGATATCTACGTACTCCTGATATGAATACGATCAGAACAGTCTTCTGGGTATGACTCGAGAATACTGGCGTCAATAATAGCTTGAGTCCAATCCTAGGACATACAACACTCCAAAACTTCGCTAGATGAGCTAATCGTCTGATCCTCTCGGATACCAATGCATCCAACGCTGTGCTCAATGGACAGCAATATTTCAATGGAGTATCAACAAATCTGACTACCATACCTCTTCCTAGTACGATGAGTTTGATATCACTCGTCACATCGAGCAATGCGTCAGCCAATCTCATCGGCTCAGACAGACTCATCGCAGGCAGATATCGGAATGGAGACATGGCGGAAATCATTGTGTACAATAGAGCCTTATCATCCAATGAAAGAGAGCAAGTCGAATGTTATCTCACGACCAAACGAGCACTCAGTACAGCCTGCAATACATCAGGAACGCTTTCTATCAGTAGTGCATCGAGATTGTCTATGGGAATCATCAATCCATCGAGTAGTCACACGATCATCACACAAGACTTCAGTCAGCCCTTTAGTCTCACAGACACGATATGATCTGATAGCGGATATTATACGACCTTGCAGATGAGTGCAATGACTGAATGATCGAGCACTATTAGCAACTCTCAAATCTCTATCAAGACACTATCATGAATACAACTCCTGAGCGGAGATGCTAATCCTAACGTTCAAATCTCCTCATGATTAGACAACTTCACCTCCCTCTCGGCTCCACTTACCTGGATCTATAGAGATACTGGCGTCAATGGGCTCGTCAAATGAGTCTATGGCGTTGATGCGCAGATGCGTGTCCTGGTGCCGGCATACAAGTCGTTGGGAAGCTATGTAGGAATACTCACATATACATTGATTGAATTGTAAGAAATCACAAAACATAAAAAAATCTGACCTCCTATCAATCTTAGGCGGGTCAGATTTGTTTTTTATTATTGTAGTTGTTTATGACTTTTTGTTTTTGGCTGCTACGTTTCTGGCAGATTCGTTGAGATATTTCTTACGTAGACGAACAGACTGTGGTGTGATCTCGACATATTCATCATCAGCGATATAGCTGAGTGCTTCTTCCAATGACAGTGGAATAATTGGTGTCAATCTCATCGCTTCGTCGTTACCAGAGTTACGGACGTTGGTGAGCTGTTTGTTTTTGGTCATATTGACAGAGATATCTCATCCTTTGTTATGCTCTCATAGGATCATTCATTCGTAGATTTCTTGAGCTGGTAGTACGAAGATTCTTCCTCTATCCTGGAGTTTGTAGATAGAATAATTCATGGTCGCTCCAGTCTCGGATGAAATCATAGATCATACTTGTCTCTTAGGTATTTCTCCTTTGTACTTCTCATATCTCAAAAATGATGATGCCATGAGTCACTCACCCTTGGTCTGGAGCGTAAATCGAGATCTCAGACCCAACAATCATCTCGTAGGTACTTCAAATTCGACCGTAGTCTGACCATGCTCGTCGGTATCCATTGTGAGCATTGTTCCTTTGCGGTTGCTGAGCTCTTGTATCATAGCACCGCTGAGATTTTCATTCACGATCATGCTGAGATGCTCGATAGGCTCCATCTTGACCCCATCAACTACTTTTTGAATCACCTGCGGAGCAGATACTTGCAACTCGTATCCTTCTCTCCTCATCGTCTCGATCAAGACTGATAGATGTAGCTCTCCTCTCCCTGATACGGTGAATCTGGTCTTCTCTGCAAAATCTACCTGTAGTCCTACATTCATCTCAAGCTCTTTGGCAAGACGTTCGTGAAGATTGCGCGATGTGACGAGTTTACCTTCACGACCGGCAAATGGACTATCGTTCACGAGGAAATCCATCGTCAAAGTCGGCTCATCGATATGGATAGGAGGTAATGCATCAAACTGTCCGACACCGACCGTATCGCCTACATAAATCGAAGGTATTCCACTGATAGTCACGATATCACCACAGACTGCATCTTGTACTTCGACACGACTCAGACCGATCGTACGGAACAACTTCATGATCTTACCTGTTTTTGATGTACCATCTTGACTCAGGATCGTGACAGTCTGTCAGGCTTTTGCTTGTCCTTCATAGACTCTTCCAATACCCAATCTCCCAAAATAGTCATCATATCCTAAGTTGGCAATTTGCATAAGGAATGGTTTGTCTGAATACGATGGCGCAACAGGGACGTGTTGCATAATAGCTTCAAAGATTGGAGTCATATCTCCTTGATATTCAAATCCTTCTGCTGGATTGTAATCTGCTGGGAGTTCTTTGAAACTATAGCCATTCTTAGCACTCGCATAGATGATAGGGAAATCGAGCTGTTCGTTGTTTGCGCCCAATGCTATACACAAATCAAAAAGCTGATCGATCACTCACTCAGGTCTTGCTGTTGGCTTGTCGATTTTGTTGATAATGACGAGTGGTCTGAGTCAGAGTTCGAGAGATTTTTTGAGAACGAACTTGGTCTGAGGCATCGGTCACTCATATGCATCTACTACGAGCAACACACAATCTACCATCCTGAGTACACGCTCTACTTCACTTCAGAAATCAGCATGTCCAGGCGTATCGATGATATTGATGATCGTACCCTCATACAGTACTGAGGTATTCTTGGCATAGATCGTAATACCACGCTCACGTTCTTGATCATTATGATCCATGATGAGGTTCTGACCTTCGAGCTGTTTGAGAGTACCCGATTGTTGGAGGAGTTTGTCTACGAGAGTTGTCTTACCATGATCGACATGAGCGATGATAGCGATATTACGGATAGCAGTAGTCACGATAGCAGTAGTCATAAGAGAATTATGAGATATAAGAGATGAAAAGATGGTTATTTGATTTCTTTTGCTGAATTTAATAAATCTAATATGCTTTTGTCTGTTTTATGTTTTTCTATGCTTTTTGTTAGATATTCGTTTGTTTTTTTAATTGTTTCAGCACATTTTCACTCGAAATCATATCACATTGTATAACATTCTGAATCAAGTCATTGTACATCTTTATAAAAACTTCTTAGTTCAAGATTAAATCTTAATAAGGTTTTTCAATCCTCAAAGTATCTAACAAAACTTATTATGGGTATAGCGTCTTCTCATCATAGAACCGGAGGAAATCACCATACTCGAATATTTCATTCCTTTTGGGACGAAGCATTATTATGAATCCATCACCCTCACATTCTTCACCAAAAGGCATCACTATTGAAATCCTTGCTAACATACTGCAGTAATCACCTATTGGTAATAATATCATATTGAAATCAACTCGTTAGATCGAAGTCTATTCATTGTTCTGGTAACGAACCATTAAACACACCATTTTTTTGTTTCAAAAATCATCACTTATTGGTAATAATCATTTCTACTTGAGGATCTCAGAAGCTACTATCATATTCGAATGTGAATGGGATTCATTGAGACTGAAAAACTTTGGTTATCAAATTGTTTGTTTCTTCTGATACATCACTATCATCACCATACAAAGAACTCAGTGTTATTTTCAGTTCACTGATGATGTACATCAGTTTTTCACTGGATGTACTCTTTTGTTCGATTCTATCCAAGGCTCCCAACATCTGATTGATAAAACGAGATCAAGCAAGATCTCACTTCGCCATTGCCATATTAGTTAGTGCTGTTCCGACTTTTTCGATCAGCTGATCATCAGCAGGAGTAGGCATGTATTCAGCGTATCAGCTGGTAGTCATAAGTACGAATGCGAATACTGAGAAGAGAATCTTCGTGGAAATCCTGGTGAAGATGTTGATTGACATGATAAGAAGTATCGAAATAAATAAAGTGCTGAGATACGATTATTGATAATATTGATAGAATGCTTCTTCTGTTGATGTTGCGTTGATGTCTAGTGGTTTTCTATTTGCTACATCAGGACTATCAAAGAATTGCAATGTTTGTGTGGTTGTTCGCTTAGTATCGTTACTTTGGCACATATCATCATCAGGTATTGGAGAAACTCAACGCGTAGATTCATTGAATTCACTATAGAATAGTTTTTTTTCATCAAAGTTAAAGTATGTGAAAAATGTTGATGTTCAGCCTCCACATGGAACTCCTTCACCCATATCATAAGAAAACAAAACTCACTTATCTGTAAATCTGTACAAAGAACCAAATCAGTTGACACGTTTGAATGTTCATGGAGCAATAGATTCTAGAGCCGGCGCACTATAAAAAACAATCTTACCATTTTTAGTTACAATATTGATACAATCAGAAAAGCCATATTGATCACAAGAAGCTGCTTTGGTCAGATCACTTTGTTTCATTGGATTGCTAGAGACCAAATCAATAGTGTATACTTCGTATTCTCATTTGCTTGCATATTTTACGACTTTGGGATGAGTAGAGTCTAAATAATCTACAAGATTAATGTCTCTCTTTTGTATCATTCCATTAATAACCTCATGACTAAATCTTATCCAAAAAGAGTATGTATCTTCATATCAATCACTATGATCACCATATATAGAACTCAGTGTTATTTTCAGTTCACTGATGATGTACATCAGTTTTTCACTGGATGTACTCTTTTGTTCGATTCTATCCAAGGCTCCCAACATCTGATTGATAAAACGAGATCAAGCAAGATCTCACTTCGCTAGTGCCATATTAGTCAGTGCTGTTCCGACTTTTTCGATCAGCTGATCATCAGCAGGCGTAGGCATGTATTCAGCATAACAACTACCATACATCAATATTACTCAAAAAATCGCTACGAGAGCTTTCATAAACATACGCGAAATATCTGAAAATAAAAAAATCTGAATGAACCATACGTATTCCAGACTCAAAAACAATCGTATTTTACAATGTCAAATGGTTACAATAACACCAGCAGTCATTTATACGATACAAAAGCTATATCGTGTCAGATTTGTTTGTTTTTTTGTTGTACACAAATAACAACTACTGAGAAACATGATCACTACGACTCAACGATAGGAGGCTTTTGATCTTGCAATAACCATGGATAATCAATAACAGTAAACATGAGCGTTCGACGCTCGCATTTTTTGTAAGATAGGATTGCATTATCATAAGCAATCTCATACCTTATAAACAAAAAATAACCCACAAATAATGTTCAATCCTTACTATTATCAATCGTATACGTTGTACTTACCTTATACTTAGTTCCTCTTTATCCTTTGTACTATTTTCCCCATGAGATTAGACGGTAAATCTATCCAAATTGCTATCATGCAGATCGTCGATGATTACAAATTCGACCCGATGAAAGTCATCGAAATCGTCAAACTGTGAATCAAGTCAGGTTTTAAAAAAGATTTTTATGAACATAGAAAAGCGAATCTGGAAGTCAATATCAATCCAGAAGGAGCTGTACAAATCTACAAATCTATCGACGTAGTAGATGAAATCGAAGACGAAGACACAGAGATGACCATCGATCAGGCGCAAGAAATCAGAAAAGACGCTAAAGTCTGAGAAAAACTCTACATCGACATCACACCCGAAGATCTTGAATTGAGTAGAATCGCTGCACAAGCTGCTGCTCAGACGATCAAACAAAGTCTCAAAGGTATCGAGAAAGAGAGATTTTTTGATAAATTCCAGAACAAACAGGGAGAACTCCTCAAAGGAAGAGTCATGAAAGTACAAAATGATACGGTCGTGATTGATATCGATACGATCCCCGTCGTCTTGCCACCAGAGGGACAGATCCCGGGCAGAGGATACAATATCGGAGAGGAGATCTTTGTCTTGCTCAAACAAATCACCAAAGGTCAGGGTTGAATTACCTTGGATATTACTCAGTCGACGCCGGATTTCGTGGAGACAGTGCTCAGGAAGATCGTCCCAGAGCTAGATGAAGAAATCGTCATGATCAAGAGAATCGTGAGAGTACCTGGCAAGAGATCTAAAATCCTGATCGAATCAAACGATGATAATATCGATCCTATCGGAGTATTCGTAGGCCAAAAAGGTGATAGAATCAATCTCGCTATGACGTTGTTGGATGGCGAAAAAATCGACTATGTAACCTATAATGACGATGATCTACAATTTATCGCTGACTGTCTCAAACCAGCGAGAATCAGTAGCGCTGAGATCAAAGGAAGAAAAGCTATCGTCCATGTCAACGAAGACCAAAAATCTATCGCCATCGGTAAAGGCGCTGCGAATATCAAACTCGCAAGTCAACTGAGTGGATATAGTATCGAGATCAGATAAATTAATGGCGGATAACGAATGACGGATGCTCGTCTTTGCAAGAGCCTGGGGTAATTTGACGACGTGGCAATCCAGTTCCAAGTAGAGATTGCGATAACGAATAGTATACCTAGACATAAGTATAGACATAAGTACAATCACAGGTCATCCTGAGCTAGTCGAAGGGTCTTATTGTCGTCCAAGATAAAGTACTTTCTACTCTTGCCACGATTGTAAATTCGCCGAAGGAGGGCATCTTCACTTCATTCGACTTTCCACTTTATTCTATATTTTAACATCTTCTCATGTATTACTAATGAAAGAAACTGCATCGTCTCTACAAAAATACTTAATATTAGTCTGAGGATATTGAGTTATTAGTCCTTGGATCCTAGCGCCTCTTACACAGCTTCCAATAAGTTATTTTCTTACATCGTTGTTAGCTTCTGCAATTTTTTTGTATTTTTGACTATATATCAAATCGTATCTCAATCATCACAAGCATATTATGATCAAAGGATTATGAATAGCTTTTGCTTTAGGAATATCTTCGATATTGCTCGCTACGACAACACCTATTGAGAACAAAGCGATTTGAATTGTGATAAATCTACTTGTATGACGATATATCATTCATAACATCAATAAACTCGCAGTCAAAAAATAGTCGCATTATATTGGCATCCGCTTTCTATTTTCTATCTCTCTCCTGCCCTCCCATGAATCAAAGAGAATATGGAAATCTGATGGAACAGATCGTATTGGCTGACTATCTAGCGAGGTGATACCGTCACATCACTCACAACTATACCATCAAAGGCTGAGAGATCGATCTCATCGTCCATGATGACAAAGAGCTGGTGTTCGTAGAAGTCAAATCCGTAGATCTGATCGATGATATTCATGACTACATCACTCCAGGCAAGAAATCCGCCCTCAACAAAACGATTCAATCCTATCTACGAACCAACAATATAGATCAAGACTATAGACTGGATGTCGTATTTGTACGTCGTGGTGAGATTATCGAGAGATATGAAGGAGTGGAGATATAGAGAGATGAGGGATTTTTGTTAGATTAATAAGCCCGTTTCTTCTCATAAAGCTGTTAGATGTTATACCTCGATCTTGAATTCAAGAATTTTATATCAGCTA
>JBGTAD010000089.1:0-1556 GCA_041750055.1 Candidatus Absconditabacterales bacterium
CATCCTTTTTTGTTTACTATCGCTTTGGGGATAGTCTTTGTCATAATGGAGTTTGTGTTCGAGTCCTGATTCTGGTCCTCACACACAGATGAGTGTATGATTTCCTTTTGATGATTCGAAGGGTCTACGCGTGAGATAATAGTATACTTCTATATCGTTTCAAGTGGCTGTTTCTAGCTCATAAGGAGTCACATCGTAGCATATCGCTGCTGCTTTTTGATCTGCTTGATCCAAATATCCGCACATATATCCGACAATTCCTTCTACATTTTCATGGAATTTGGTATCAACATCTTTGCCATAATGATTAATAATCTCAATATGCTCAAATCCGTTGGTACATAAAATGACACGCTGCGCATTAATAGACTGATTAGGTAAAGCATTCGCATCAGATTTTTGTTTTTCTTGAGATCCATCATAAGGATTGACGATGAGCTCTGCATGATGACGATGCAGATGAAGTGTTGATACGGGAGAGTATTCATGGATTTTGCATCTTGATTCGTATGTGATAGTGAGCCATTGTGCCATATAACGTACAAACAGCGCACTATTTAGACATCAGGCTTTTCTTGCCTCCAATGCTATGAATTTGGTATCACGCGTTTCTAATAACTCCAAAATTTTAGATTGGGGTACCGCCAGATATATATCATGATAACGTTCTGGCAAGGTATTAGTCGCGAGCCATTCTTGGGATATCAAGATAGAATCGATTTGCACTTTGCCTTGGTTGAGTAGATAGGTTGATTCACACGCATCGATGAGTGCATCACGACTCCATAGACCATCATAACCGATACAGGGATGATATGACACAGGTAGATCTGTATAGTCTAATGCTTCAGCAAGTTTGTCACGAGCCAGGAATACATCTCGCTGAGCTTGGCACGCCATCTGTACACCAAATTCTGCTACGATATCTTTGAATGGTCTCTCAAAATACGATGTGACTTGACCAGCATTGTGTCCTGTTGCACCGTGAGCTAGTTTGTATCATTCCAACAATATCACCTGTTTATCTGTTTCTTTGAGGATATAGTATGCTGTCATGATACCTGCGATACCTCATCATATAATGACGATATCTGTCTGATATGAAGCATCCAGTGGCGTATAGTGAGTAGTGAGTTCTTGTAGTTGGTGGATTCGAGGAGAATGATTCATCAATACTATTCTAACCAATAATAAGTAAAATCTGATTACGATCTATGTTAAGAATACTGATTTATATCCAACTTGTCAAATCCTCAAAATCAAAACACTTCTTGAAATAGAGATCATAAAATATATATATGGTTTTTTATGATGTCTACATTTTCTATCGTCATGTCCATAGAATTATTAACCCGTGAAAAACTAGATGCAGAAATGAAGGCTATCTTGAAAAAGATTGAAGCCCAACAGAATATTATGAGAAAGGTTATAGAAAATATTAAAGCGATTTTGAGTAATAATCCATAGCAATCCGACCTAGCAATACTGATGTACGCTAGGGATAATAGTTTGTATTTGTATCGTTTGATTATCTAATAATGATACTGTTTGCCATC
>JBGTAD010000090.1:0-10255 GCA_041750055.1 Candidatus Absconditabacterales bacterium
GGCTTATCACAGAGAAATGCCTTGTTTCTATAGTAATTACTGAGTTATATGTACTATGTAGATCAAAAAAATCACTTTGTTTTTCACAAAACGGTCCGCCTGTCGGCGGACTGTTTAGTTAGCGAGTTGGACAGCAATGAATCATGTTAGTAATGTTATTCGCAACAATTCTAGTTTTATTTTCTTCTTGCAAACAGGAACACTGCGAGCCAATGGCGGAGCAGTTTACTAAGAACTTGTATCTCATTGCCGTGGACGACACAGGCGGAGAAATCGCGATCATCGTAAGGTATAATGGGATCGAAGAGACTTCATCAGTGTACCTTGAAAACCGCGCAGGCAACAAGGCAGACGTCTTCACAGGTAAACTCATGAAAAACGGAAACAAAATTTTCGCAGGAGAATTTGTAATAGAGGAGACCGATGGGGTCTACGTATGTATAACTGACTTAGTATACATCGGCAGAGCCACATCCGAGTACCCATCGCCATTGAATGTCTTCGAACGGATCCAAAACCAATACGGATTTATAAACCTTAATGGTTCAACACAAGACGATCCTCACGCAGTGTGGATTAGCAACGGAACACTAATAATGCAGACTCAACTTGGAGCGTTGTTAGGATTGCAAAATGTAGAAGCATTAACAACCATTGGAGAGATGAACTTACAAGTGAATATTACATCAGAGGTTGGGTCTGTAAACAATGCCTTTCGAGGCCCAAAAAACGTATTCTACAAACTGAATTGGGATATTTCCCATCAAAAATGGAAGTTAAAATTTGTGTATTTTGCCGGGAATAACCGGATAGAGTACGAAAACGTTTTTATAGAGTGATTTTCCTCTTTCAAAACAAAACCCCGCGTCTGGTTCAGCCGGGGATTTTTTATATCAGATTTTTTTCTTTTTTCAATTCTTCCGACTTCTCTTATTCCACTCTTCTTCCGTCTACCCTCTCAGCTTATTCAAATCAATCTCTTCCAATCCACCCAGCTTATCCACAAACGCATCATCATGACTCACGATGATCATCGCTCCTTGGTACTCATTGAGTGCTTCTGCGATGATAGGGAGATGACGGAAGTTGATATGATTGGTCGGCTCATCCAAGATGAGGAGATGCGGTTTTTGGATGACGAATCTAGCATAACACAGCAGTCCTTTTTGTCACTCAGAGAGCGAATAGATCGGCTGCTTGAGCAGATCTCCCGTGAGCAAAAATGATGACGCAGCACGATAGACATCTTGGTCACTCACTGCATCAGACACCTCGTGGAGTGCATCTCGTACCACCATATCCATATCCAACGCATTGAAATCTTGGCTATAATAGCCTACTCTCACACCATCACTGATCGTCGCATCAGCATCATGTGCATGCACGAGTCTTTTCAACAAGGTTGATTTGCCGATTCCATTCGGTCCTTTGAGAATGAGTCTATCACGCTTTTTCAAGACTAGTTCGATCGGATAGTGTCAGATTTCATAGTTTTTTTGCATCAAGGTTACGTTATTGATCGTCACGATCGGTCCTACCAGATTCTCAAACTCAATACCAAATGGTTTGATCGTCTTGTCATCTTTCCTGACATCGACTTTATTTTCTTCGGATTCTTCGATTTCATCTCTCATCTTACTGGCAAGTTTACGCATTTTACCTCCTTTGTTCGCGAAGAAGTTGACCTTTTCTTTGGCGTCGGTAATTTTTTTCTCCATACGAGCATTGAGTTGTTGCTCTTTTTCGATCCTAGCAGCGAGCTGTTCGACCACATCATAGTAATCACCTCGATACTGCTCGACGGTATGCGTCATCGCATTCAGATACAAGACCCCATCGGTGAACATATTCAAGAAATCCGCATCATGACTAATCACGATCACCGTCTTATCATACGATAGCAAAAATCCGATCAAATGACCAATCCCATCACGATCGAGATTGTTGGTAGGCTCGTCGAGTAGTAGAATATCCGGCTCTTGGATCAGCGCATATGCCAAGAGTAATCTCGCCTGTTGACCTCCAGAAAAATCTCTGAGTTGTTTGTCTAGAGACGCGACCAGATTCACGCTATCCAATACGTTTCAGATTTTTTTGTCTAGTTGGTAGTCCTTTTCGGCGAAAGCAGTAGCAAAATATTCTCTCAGCGTCAGATCGAGTTGTTCTCTAGGAATGACTTGTTTGGAGATCGCGATGCTGGTGTTGGGAGCGATATTGATCTTCCCAATCTTGGGTTTGAATTCACCTGTGATCATCTTGAAGATCGTAGACTTCCCAGCGCCGTTCTGTCCCATGATCGTGATCTTAGTATTTTGACGCACAGAAAAACTCGCGCTATCCAGGATGACTTTTTTATCATCATTGAAGGTGAAGGTCACATTATCAAAACTCAGTATGACGGGATTGGTAGACATCAGAATATAGCAAAATAATAATAAATCTGACAGGAAGCATACGGATAGGTATTGATGAGTTCAAGGAAAAATAAGTGTTCTATAGATAGAGTTGATTTTTAAGAAATTTCACTAGTATATCCGCAATATTTTATATAATTTTGCGGTTATAGTATCAAATTTTATAGATTTTAACAGAACAGTGCATTTGAAATCAAACGAAATAATCGCAAAAAATCAAAAAACCACGCTCCCCTCATCGGAGCACATGATACCAAAGTCATCACACCCCAGAATATTATGGATGTTGTGACGTAAAACTGCTCCCTCAAAGAGAATGCAAGAACATCAAGACGTATATTATGCTCTGAGCAGAGCCTTCTTCCACAAGTCTGCGCTCGCAGGATCATGCACAATAATAATCTGACAAGGAGTGCGATGAGTGAGCAAACGACGTAATCACCACGATCAAATGTCTCAAAAGACGAACAACGCTGATATTCAAAACTTTCAAATTCAAAATTTTCTATTGAAAAAAAAATTGAATCTTTAAATGAGCATATTGTTGATATAAACCTCTCTTTTACTTTTTTTTAAAATTAAGTTTCAAAATTCAAAAAAAAATCTGTAATTTTTATGAAAAAAATCAAATTTTTGATCGCAGTTTTGTCGTGTGTTATGTTTGTGGTATCTTGCAATAAAAAGCAAGAGCCAACTCCAGAAAAAGGAGTGTTTATTGAAGCTAAAGCGTATCCAATATCTAAAGATAAAGCTTGGGCTCAGTACTCTGGAACTGCCTTTTCTCAGAACTTTAATATAACTACTACGTTATGTTATAATGCAATGGGAACCAATCAGTCGAACAAAAGATTCAATGTGTTTGTAACAAAGGATACTTTTTCTAATCCGTTGTATGTAGAAATATGGACTTCTTATTCTGGATGTCCTTCTACTCAATACGGTCTTGTTAGAAGTTATTTCTTAAATACAGGACATAACTCTTTTAGCTTCGATGTGTCTGGATTGCCTTCACAAGTTGTTAATATTCAAGTAAAAATCAAAGCTTCTACTGGACAAACTTATAGTGGAACTTGTGTAGCATCTTATGAGTATTAAAATTAATCTTTAGAGAGGATTGTATCAATTATGGAGGTAGTTTTTCTACATCCATATTCCATTTATTTTTTACGGTTTCTAATGAAATCAAAATCAAACTATACTCAGCTCTTATTGGTATGTATAGGTATTATCGCATTAAGCTTATGAACATATCATATATATACATGGCGATTATTGACACCATACTCATGAGAATGGTATCTGGATACTAATACTGATGATCCCTATATCATTTCTTGAAATCAGGTCATAGTACTCAACACAATTTCATCTGCCTCATATCCACTGAAGATAGATAGCACGGCTCGTATACTATCCTGAGCTGATCCGTCCACCTTCCAAGTCATCCCCTATGAGAGAGTGGCACGAGACGATGATCAGGTCCGATACCGATGACAAGAAGTGACCAATATACATGTATCATCGTTCAAACTAGTCTATCACTATCTGTGTGATGACTCATGACGATGGTATCGGGAGAACTATCTGACTGGTGCTGGATGATGCAATCTCCTCGATCCTGATGCCTATCAGATAGCATCCAATCACCCCAAAGTCTTACGATCCAAAAATCACAAAAACGACCCCAAATATCTTATCTTACCTATCGGCATACGGAATGGAGTAAAAAAATGCCAAGACTGTGATATTGATACTCGGACTGATCTACAAGGAGAATATTCCAAAGATATGAACAACTATTATTATTTGTTAGATAAAATACCTCTCCAAAATACGTGATGATTTCGCTTTATCAATGTAAGTTACTGATACTCAACAGACGGTTTCAATATCTACTACCAGAGCAGTATCGTGTCATGAGCTGATGCTTGATCATTCAAATCTACTCCATCCTGACGAATGCAGGATAAAAATTGACGATATTGCGACTGAGTGTTCGTTTGAACGCAACAACCTGTAGAATCTACAATCAACTCTTCTCCGTCACGAACTTGCTCCGTGTGAGATGATTAAAATCTCTTGCATTTATTTTATTATGTTTCAATAACATACCATACACACTATGGTGTAGGTGTATTTAGCAATGGCTCAGATTACTCACGAAGTCTATGCAAGATAAGAAAAAACTCCCTCCTAAGAGAAAGTTATAATATATTCACCAATTACTATTCACTATTCACCATTTACCATTCACTATTTACTATTCACCAATTACCATTCCCTAATTACTCCACTCATTCAACAACTGCTCGAGCGGATCATTCGATCATCATCATGAGCTATAGATTGGCAAGAGCGATGGATTTTTGGCTGTGATATTACCATTGAGTGCGTCTTGCAGATCTCGAGTCAATGCTTTGGGATATAGTCCAATGCTAAACATCCTATCCGGGCTGACCGTATTGATCCTATCTAAGAAACGACTGATCAAATTCCTCCTGGCTGGTATATCTAGTGTCGCGAGACGATTCACCATCACTTGGAGGAATCTATGATTATTACCCAAGACCACATTCGGATCTCATCGAATCACTTCAGTCATCAAGAATGCTACTTCTCATCTCTTGACACTACCTTCTCCATCAGGAAACGTCTGGATAGGATTGCTATCGTATCATCTTCTCTTGAGGACTTCGACCATGATCGTTTTGACTTCTGTTTGAGTGATTTTTTTGTTAGGATGTAGATATAGTGCACCGTCAGATCATCTCGTGATCAATCACTCTAGCATACCCAGCGTATCGAGCTGATTCACAAATCTCGCATACGATGATGACGCAGGCACATCTGCAAATCTCGTAGGAGCAAAATATGAATAAATCTGATTCGTATTCGTCGTGCCAATAGACAAGACTCTTCCTACGACCGTAATAAATTCACCACGATCAATATCTTTTTCTGGAGCAAATCGAGCACTTCTGGGAGTAGAGTACCCTTTCATGATTCCATTATTCACGATAGTGAGGATATGCGACAGGAACGGACTCGTCGAGACATCATTCATCAGCTTTGGTGGATTATTTCTTGTGATGATAGCATTATATTTGGAGACGAGTTCTTGCAACACAGGCAGAGGATCAATCGTACTCACAGTACCCGTAGAGCCGTTGGCGAGTGTGATCGTGACACCACTACTCGTGAGGCCGTTATTATTGAGTACTCCATCTAGAGTCGAGCTATAGATCTGAGCAAAATGAGAGAAAGTCTGACCCAATAAACCTGTCGTACTAATCGATCAGGTAATAGTAACATGTCCTGTAGCTCATACAGCGAGATCTCCTAGCAGATATCTAATGGTCGTCCCCGTGATGAGATTGGGTGCTCTGGATCCTGTACTATATACAAAATACGGCGACGTGATCACATCCAATGTCACCCCTGTCGCTAGGACAGGTCCTAGGTTGTCATACATGATCGTGAATCCTAGCATCTGCCCGGTCGTACCAGTCATGATGGTAGGATAATGAGCAGTGACTCTCAGATCAGCACTATTGACTGGCACACTTGCTGATGGCGTCGTACATTGCTGAGTACTTTGGAACGATGTAGTGATACTACATACCCAAGTCCATTGGTTAGTACCCGTCAGTGAGACCGCTCATAGCAGTGATCACACACTACATAGATTGGTTGTAGGAGCGACCAGAGACCCTGATATTGCAGCAGATCCACATTGAGCAGTCTGTCCTGTAGTGTAGCTAGCTACTCAGCCTACTCCCTGAGTATATCGACGAGAATAATCCGTGATGAGCAATGTATACGAGATAGTCACAGTCGATGATGCAGGTACTGTTCCTACAACTCGGTCGATCTGAGTACCAGTCGATAATGTCGTCTGTAAAGGACTGATAACAGTCAGTCAAGTTCCATTGATGAGGGTCGATCCAGAGACAAATTGTAATCACGTAGGTATTATATCTGACAACGTCACAAAATCCGCCTGTGCGGTAGACAAATTTGTCAAAGTATATGATACGGTGAGATAGTGAGATCACCCGAGATATTTATTGGTCAGATATTGTTCTATTTTGGATCTATCGGAGGTACTGAGTGTAGTATTGTACATGATGAGCTCAGAGATCGATCATCCCAAGGCTCCTGTAGTATATACATCATACCCATTACCAAACGTACTCGCACCGATGATCAATCCATATCACGCTACACCTACTGATGATCCAGGCAGACCAATCCCGTTGAGATAATCTCCATTTCTTCTGACTCATAGTAGACCATTGACTCATGCTTTGGATTCTAGTGTCCGGACAGTAGGCGCAGACAAACCATTGGCTGTAGATCCAGAATATCCTACCGATCAGTAATTCCACAGACTCATCTGATCAGCAAAACCAAATCAAAATCAGACTATTCATCACGTACCATAATACGGAGTCGTACTAAAGAATCTATTGTCTCCAGCCTTGGTCATCGTACCGACTACGAAGATAGTAGTCTCATTGGATGGCGCTGCATTCAATACCGTTCTAGCCAGAGAGTCACCTCCATTAGTCGGATCGAAGACGACTTTATTGATACCACCTGCTCCTGTCTGTACGACTGGCATGAGGGTGATATTGACCTGTGACATATGGTTAGCATTTGCGCTTTTGTCATTTCGTTGCTGGAGCTGTAGCGAATTACCAAACTGAGAATACGAAAAGCCTGACAAATCACTAGCATCCAACCACATGCTCAAATTGGGTACAGCAGTAGGTAGACTAAATTGATTGGATACAGATTTGCTACTGACAAAAAGACTCTGAGCATGGCTAGAGGATGTAGCTCACAATATAATACAAGCAGATATGAGTATCAAATGGTATAATCTCTTCATGAGTGGAAACTGCTGAAACAAATCAATAAAATCAACAATATAGATAATTCCCTACATTATAATCAAAAAAGAAAATCTGTCAAAAATCTGGGCATACAAATCTAACAATACAAAACATCTAATCAAAACCCATCATATTGAGACACGACACAAAAAACACAGCACATACAAAAGCAAGAAAATCTGACACAAGCATGCTTCTACTTGACACAACACAAAATCCACCACCTTGTATTGAAATTGAGGAAGAAAATCTGTATGATGAGAAAAATAAACAAAACCTCAAAAAAACCTAAAACAAAAGGTCAAAAAAAAGGCTGACCACCTCGATTTCCACACGACACCTGGACGTTATGATCAGACGATACAAGATCACCGTGTAACTATCACGACGGAATAATATCTGTGATAGAAAATCATCTCACCGTACAGACTTCCCCGATGAGAGTCGGACTGTAGCGTGAGCAAAAAAAATTATCAAAACATGAATTATCAAAATTTTTTGCAAGAAATTGAAAAAACAGTAGAAAAAGACGTCGCAAACCTAAAAACAGCTACTGTCAGAAATGCTATAGTTGAAGCTCTGTTTGTAAAAATAGTCCTTCGCAATCTTAAAATTGAAGATCGTTTAATTAAAGAAGTAGTATTTTTTACTTTCTTTAATTGTTTAGGTGATTATGGAATATTCTTTTACCATCAAGAAATATCTGATTGGTGGGATAGAGGCGATGCTCTAGATAGTATAGAAATCCAGCTAGATCGACCAATTACAAAAGTAGTAACAGAAATAGGAGATTTTCTGGGAGATTGTATACAAAAAGATGAGGACGCTCTTTATATGCAGAAATCGTTACTTATATTAATGCGATTTCTGGGTAACCGAGTAATTTCACTGGATTATCCACAAATACTGCCTCTGGATACCGGAGTAATTACATTGGAGTCTGCACACAATTCGGAAAATATCATTGATGCAGCGATAAAGCGAACTGCAATGGGAAAAAATAGCAAAGAAAATTATGAGAAATTTAATTCTCTATTTCGTACTGCTAATATGTTCACTGAAAAAATAGATGAAGATCTAAGAGAATACACAACTTTCTTAGAAAATGAAATTTTGGTTTAAGGTATCAAAACGTGACTGTAGTAGTTACGTTTTCTTTTATCCTACATTCTTCCCCACACATCTCCCTGTCGCCCAGCTACTCGTGAGATTATATCATCAGGTATAGCCATCGATATCCAGCACTTCTCCTGCGAAATACAATCACGGACACAGCTTGGACTCACAGGTATGGGGATTCACTTCATCCAAACTCACGCCGCCAGCAGTGACGAATTCGTCTCCAGGACGGCGAGCGATGAGATCTAATCAGAAACCTCCAGACAGTTTGTTTACGAGGTTTTTTTTGTGATCTCTGGTCAGCTGTCAGATAGGCAGGAGCGGATCGATCTGTACCTGTTCACATATCGCCACACATAGCCTCTCGACCAACAGCTCATGCAGAGAGTTTTTGAGCGTCTTCTTGGGATGATCACGGACCCCATCCGTCAGCCACGCTGTCCATCGATCGTATGATTTACCAGCCAACGGAACCAGTCTGATCTGATACGGATGCTCCTGATCAATCTGCTCCAATGGTACCAACGACGAGAACGCAAACACGGCCGGTCAGGACACACCGAAATGCGTCAACAATACCGGTCATGACGCGGTCAGATTTTTATTGTTTTGAGAAATCAATTGCGCATTGACCAAACTTAATCACGAGAGCTGTTTGACTCGATCTTGAGCTACCAGGAATGAGTTCAGAGACGGACCCAAGGGGGTGATCGTATGTCCACATGCACGCGCAAAAGCGTATCCATCACCACTCGAACCCGTATGCGTATACGCATTCCCACCCGTCGTGACTACGAGACGATCAACCGTGACGGTTTGTTTGGCAGTCGTCACGACGAATCCACTGCAGGATCCATCACTACATGTACGACGACTGACTGATTCTACTCATTCTCTCAGACATACCGTGATACGACGATCTTGGGCAAAGAGCTCCTCGAACACACCCACGATATCTTTGCCATCGTTACTCACCGGGAATACACGCATATCTTCCTCTATCTTGAGCGGAACACCGTGCGATTCAAATCGCTGATAGATACCCCTGGGAGTAAATTGTTTGAGACAAGAAGATAAAAAATCTGACCCACGAGGATACTTGGCGAGTACATCACGAAGCCTGTGATGCCCTGTCGTCACGTTACATCTCCCTCATCCCGAGATGATGACTTTGGCTCACAGTCACGGATTTTTGTCTCGCAAAAAAACCTGCCCCTGAAAAGATGCATCTTCTAATATACTCGCAGCAGCCATCAAACCAGCCGCTCACCCACCTATGATACCGATATTCATACCAGCATCATACACATACCCCCCATACAATACAAACCATATCCTCGCAAAGGCAATCATACATCCATCGTAAAGGCGATCACCGATCGCCATCCAATAACATGATATCAATCATCAAATCAAAAAAACCTGACCAGGACAACGATCAGATTTTTTGATATGTTACGTCTACAATAACCCCCTTTCTAGCTACAATACAATAGACAGCCTTTGAACGAATGGCGATATGGTCCCCCTTGAGAAAGGGGGGAAGGGGGATTTACAGTTCTGGAAATGAACGAATACATAACACCTATTATAATTTATTGCACATTTTCTAAATACACATCTCGATCACCTTTTGCATCATAAATTTTATCCATAACATCATTCAGTTTTTCTTCTAAATTTTCTCATTGCTGTCCAACTCAAATAGGTCAAAAACCAAGAAACCCAGCGCTAGCGCTGGGTTTCTTTCAACTGCTCTTTAATTGGACAGCTGAATTGATATAGGTCAATTACCATATTTACCCTATCAACAAAAAGATGTCT
>JBGTAD010000091.1:0-1800 GCA_041750055.1 Candidatus Absconditabacterales bacterium
AGACATCTTTTTGTTGATAGGGTAAATATGGTAATTGACCTATATCAATTCAGCTGTCCAATTAAAGAGCAGTTGAAAGAAACCCAGCGCTAGCGCTGGGTTTCTTGGTTTTTGACCTATTTGAGTTGGACAGCAATGAAACTCAATGCAACAATCCCGCCACTTGTTAAAGAGTTGAAAGGAGATCATGTTATATGAGATATTATTAACAAACTTTTGATAACGAGATATAACTGATCTTTTAATCTTATGGCACAAGATATTGCAAAAATCATTGGCACGAATCTTTACGATATTGTTTCAGAAAATCAGCTTAGAGAATTTGAAAAAGCCCATATCGATGAAGTGAATGGCTTTGAGCTGTATTCTGATAGTATTGATTTCATTGAGGAATTAAAAAACATGAACATGAAAACAGCACTTGCTTCCAATGCTACTGAATTTTATACTCAGATATCAAGAAAAGTCCTTGGCCTTGACAAGATACTCGATGCTCTTTATCTCACATGTGAGCTATGAAAAGGTAAGTTTGATAAATCGTTTTATGAGATGGTGCTATGATTAGAAGGCATTAAAGCTGAGCAAGCAATTATGATTTGAGATAATGTAAAAGCTGATGTTTTCGCAGCAAAAGATGCGTGACTAGAGGCTATTCATCTCGATAGGCAATCAGAATCAGCAACAACAGATGAGTTTTCAAAGTATCTTGCTACAGAGTCTTCGAATGACCAATCTAAATATCCTAAAGCTTCTAATTTAGAGGACGCTTTAAAGATAATTAAGGATAGGAAGTAATGTTCTATAAGATATTAGGGTATCTTTTATAAACGTCTAGCTTTCCTCCAAAAATTTTCGCACCCCGCCGTTTTTTTTAGTATAAGATTAAAGTGGTTGCTTGCATATTGTTTGTCAGTTCAGTCGTTAAGAAATGGTTCTACTCCCTCCTGACCAAAAAAAACGTCTGACATTAGGTCAGATTTTTTTTATTTGCAAAATTCTCTCAGTGCTTTTTCTTCGATTACTGCATGAGAAGATCAATAAACGATGAATACATCGTAACCTTCATTTCGTTTATTGATGATGTTTTGGAGAATGCTTTTTTCTCTTACGTCGTCACTTTTTCTCGATATATCATTAGTTATAGAATAATGTAACGTAGGATTATTGAGTTTTATTCGATGTTCTTTGTCTGAATAATCAAAAGGCATATGGAATAACTTCTCATGGGTTTCTTTTATCTTTTGTATGGTTAGATCTTCATTTTCTCGTCAAGGAAAAGTTTTGAGTTTATCAAGCACTTTACTGCAATAGATCTCTCGACTTTTTTCTACGTGTTGCCTGTGCCATATTCCTAAGACTATTCAATAATAACTATAAAAAAGATCTTCTTTGGAAAAGAACTTTTGTAAATACTCAATTTCTTCTCAACGAGTAGGTTCTGGACATGAGAAAGAAATATTGTTTTGTGTTGCAAGCCGCACTAATAGTCCAGATTCTCAAGCTTTTTCGATTGATTCTTTTTTGGTTGCAAATGGTATTTGTACATTAGCTTCAATAAATGCATGCTTCTTTGTATTCGTATTATTTACGAAGTTGTTTCGTGCGATTTCTATTTGTTCTGTTTGCTCATGTTCTGGATCAAAACAATGATTTGCTCAGAACTAAAGGATCTATGGATTAGAAATCCATAGGTTTGGGTATGGTCTGAAAGACCTATTCACCCTCAAGTATGAATGTATTATTGTCTTTTATGTTTTCTACTCACGATCTATGGTGTTCTAAATATTCACTTACCATACT
>JBGTAD010000092.1:0-2493 GCA_041750055.1 Candidatus Absconditabacterales bacterium
AGACATCTTTTTGTTGATAGGGTAAATATGGTAATTGACCTATATCAATTCAGCTGTCCAATTAAAGAGCAGTTGAAAGAAACCCAGCGCTAGCGCTGGGTTTCTTGGTTTTTGACCTATTTGAGTTGGACAGCAATGAAAAAATCTGAAAAGATTCATTTGAGCATACATTATATATCTACACGCATTTTTTTGTTCAAGATACTTGGTAGGTGTCTATACAACTTGGTGAGAATAGTTTCAAGATTGAGTTATTATCATACGAATCCTCTTTCGAAATCTTTAATCTTCAATCTCTTGGTTATCTCGAGCCAGAAGTTTCTCTAGTGGCTCTGCATAACTGAATCTTCTAAAGAAAAAATATATCAAACTGCTTTGGAGGTTCAGTATAAAAAATGTTGTAAGAAAAACGTTGTAGGGAGAAAACATCTTCTATGACGAGTCAAAGATGAATAATTTGTCTTTGTAAGGATGCCTCATACATATACCTCATAATATACATATACAGATATACGACTCTATTGGTTCAGGCTATCAATGATTTGGTCTGGGGTTAGTCTGTTGGATGGTAAGGATTCAGATGCTTGTCATGTGTTGATAACTAGACGGATGATGTCTTGAGATCCGATATAGTCGGTGGCGAGTGCTTCTTGTTGTAGTCTTTGTCGACGTTGTTGCTCGAGTTGGAGTTTTTGTAAGATGATGGTGTTATATTCGAATTGTTTGTTTGAGAGGACTCTTTCTTCTCTCCTGAGATAGAATCATAGCGTAGATGAAATATTGATGTAATACAAATATACCAATACACACACTAACAGCATCGTCACTAATCATCAGATTTTGATGGTTTCGTTATATTGTTCTGTTTTTTTGAGCTGTTTGAGGATGCTACTATAGGTACGAGAGATGATGGGTACTACGATGTTGCGAGAGCGTTGGGCGATATTCATGAGAGCTTGATGGGGAAAATGATATGTTGCAAAGATATGAGTGTCTTGTTATTTGCGTATATATTACTTATTTGAGCGTGTATATGCAGATATTAATATAGTAGCTATTATAAATAATCATAGTCATATAACATACCATCATCACATACTATATCAGACAACTCAAGTTACGTTAGGATTTGAGTTGGCTGCTCGATACTGATCTCTATACAGGAGAGCGATTCATACACATATGACAAGCATACTTATGATTGATCGTAGTATATCAGATGCTGTATACATAAAAGATGTCTTTTCATGATGTTGGCTATGATCTAGATTATTATCGATTGATATATCATGAGACGTGATTTGTATATCTTCAGTTTTTATGAGTATTCTTTTATCTTTCTTAAATCCAGCAAAAAATTCTTTTCATGCTCGAAATAATAATAACGGCGATGTAGTGAGCAATAGTCCGTAAGTCCATCATCGTCATTCGTATATATCCATTATAATAAAACTGATTCAGAGTATTATTATTCATAATATAGAGGAAATGAAGCACAGTAGATATGCCAATCATACAGACTTCAGTCTGTTTAATGAATATGTATGTCGCAAAAAGATTATTAATTGCACATAGCATCAAACTAAAAAAAATCCGAAAAGTCAAAAAGAGAATATTGTGAATACGCTAATTATTTGTACAATTATACTAAGTGGATCAATTATATACGAAATAATGAAGAATGTAAGAGTGGGCAGCTGTTCTCCAAGAGAGCAGTTCAAATATACTCCTGAAATTATGGAGCTCGAAAGACTGCAACCATATCACCAAGTGAGTATGATAAATGAAATCAATCATACATTTATATATGTAAATAGTATTCATAGTAATAATGCTCACATTGATTTCACAGAATTCATTGCTTAATAATTATTATGGATTTAAATGATATCCTATTACACAAAATCTTTCCTCAAAATAGCTCACGTTGACTGTGCATTTTGTATTGCTTGATCCATGATCGTATTAATTTGCTCGGTATTGAGTTGTTGGTCTCATTGGATGCTGATGCTGATGGCTATGGATTTCTTGTCTGATGGGAGAGCGTCTCCTTGGTATATATCGAATATGTTGATATCAATGACGTTATTAGTTTGATGAATCTGTGCCAGCAACTGTTCGAATGATTGATCACGATCGATGACAAAATTGAGATCTCTCAGGATGATTTGATCTTGAATAGTTTGATAGTTTCCTCTGAGCATATCGGTGCTAGGGAGTTGCTGTCCGATGGTTGATAGATTGATAGTAGCATAAGCAAGCTGCTTATGAATCTCTAATCATCGCTGTTCAATAATGAGTGGATGTAGCTGAGCGATAGTAGCTCATACTTTTTGTCATTCATGAGTTTGTATACTATAGGTAGCTTGTTTTTTGGGATGATTGTATGAGTATTCGGTGAATGTTGTTGTGATGTCTTTAGCTCATAGGTGAGAAAGTGTGTTTAGTACGATTTCTTTGAGTTTGAGAAAACTATCGTCTTGTCGTGATGCG
>JBGTAD010000093.1:0-4001 GCA_041750055.1 Candidatus Absconditabacterales bacterium
ACCATCACTTGCACTGCTGATGACATGATCAGACTCAAACAAGACTCACTCAAACAATTTCAACAAGAAATATCGTTGCCAGGATTTAGAAAAGGGCATGTACCACTAGAGATGGTCGAACAACAACTCAATACCGAATATCTCTCGATGTCTATCGTGGAAGGTGGGATCAACCAGTCTCTCAAAAAAGTCATCAAAGAACATCCGGATCTCCCTCTCATTGGCGAACCGTACGATCTGAATATGGGAGACCCGCAAGCAGTCAAAGACATGATGACTAATGGACTCGTCATCTCTCTCAAACTCGACCTGTATCCTGAAGTAACTGTCACCAATGACAAATGGAAAAAACTGACCCTCGAGACAATCAATGCAGAACCGACTGCCGAAGAGATTGATAACTCATTTCTCCAACTCAGAAAACAATATGCAAACTATGATGAAACAGAGACCATAGAAGACATCTCTATCGTCAAAATCAAAGTATCTTACACCGACAAAGAATGACAAGAAACTCATAAAACTTCGCTGTTCGTATGAGCAGAAGAATATGCTGCAAATCCAGGATTACTAGATTTGATCAAAGGTAAACACGTCGCTGATGTGGTACAAATTCCTTACACCAAGAAACTTCCTGCGATCGTATTGCTCAAAGAGGATCAACATGCTGATCACGTCCATCTCACTATCGACAAGATCTATGTGATGATCTTACCTGAGATGACTCCAGAGAACATCAAGAAATTTTTTGGGGATGATACGACTGTCACAGACGAAGCAGGTATCAAAAGCGAAATCTCTAAAACGATCAAAGACCAAAAACAAGAATACGAACTCCAATCAGCTACTGATAAACTGTTAGAACAAGCTAAAGGATCTCTGAGTGTGACGATTCCTGCATCACTCAAACAAAAAGAACTACAATCTAGAATCGATACTCTCAAACAAAGAATGGGCGGAGAAGAAAAATACCAAGAATATCTAACTAAAATCTGACCACAAGAACAAGAAAAAATGATCGATGAGATCAAAAATGCGACCAACGTAAGCTTGGAGAAGTACTTCTTGTTTAGAAAACTGACAGAATTATTAGAAATAGTAGATATTGACCGAGACAAACAACTCGATGCTGAGAAGAAACTATACGAAAAACTCGTAAAATAAGTCTACATATCTATCGGTTATTGCAGATGAACGTCATTGTGCGAGCGAACGTCATTGCGAGGGAAGCAAAGCAATCCACGTAAAAATAACACAATCACTTCCGTGTATAGTGCAAAAGAAACACAGCAAAAGAAACACAGCAAAAGAAACTCAGCAAAAGAAACTCAGCAAAACAAGTTCTACCGAGCACATTCCTGGTAGCTCATATAGTCTTTTAAATCACTCAATACCTCACTACTGTGCTGTTTCTCGGGATAGATCCAGGCATCCGCAAACTGTGATACGCACTCATCAAAAGTGACATGTGTATCTTGGATGCAGGGATACTGGTAGACGAACACCATGATATCCGCGATAGACAGCATCAATATGAGAGGATGTGTCAGATTTCTGATTTTTTTGACGGATTGATCAATACACATACACCTATCAAAGCTGTTGCAATAGAACAGCTCTTTTTCACTAAATACAATCAGCAAAATGCTGAGTTCGTGTATGGAATGAGAGGGCTGCTGTGCGCTAAGATGCGTCAACATTGAATCATGATCCATGAATTTACACCTCCTCAACTCAAGCTACGCATCACCGGAAACGGTAAGGCTGGCAAAGAATTGGTACAGCAGATGATCATGAAACGCTTTGGGTTAGCCTCACAGCCACGCTATCACGATGCAGCAGACGCATTGGGTCTAGCGTACTTGGCGATGCTAGCTTCATAACTTACTATTCAAAACAAAAAAACTCAAAATAAAACATCATGTTTTAGTACCTATACCCTATCAACAATGACTCCTGTGATCGGTTTGCAGACATCAATACGATCCAATAGGGTCAAAAGCACTATCTTATTGATCTGTATGCCGATGATCATACTATGACTCATGATTATCATTAGCATG
Organism: Candidatus Absconditabacterales bacterium; assembly: GCA_041750055.1. Classification (GTDB taxonomy): domain Bacteria; phylum Patescibacteriota; class Gracilibacteria; order Absconditabacterales; family Absconditicoccaceae; genus JBGTAD01. Next base: position 2,064 of record JBGTAD010000093.1, read on the forward strand.
GCTACGACACGGTTCGATAGGATGTGAACAGGCAGATACGATACGATGCAGACACTCGAGCTACGATATCGTCTGTTCCAAGACTGACTACCAGATTTTTTGATCATTGGATGAATCATCAGTATCATCATTATCATACGGTGACTGATCATGTACGGATATCACAGACAGCTGATATTTTCATTTACCTGAGCCAGAGAGCTCCAAAGATCTGATAATCCTAAACTCTACTCACTCGTAGAACATTTGTGTATCTCTCAAGGGATTGCTACTCCTAAGATTTGAATCATCGATGATGATAGTCTCAATGCATTTGCGGTATGATGGGAACCTAAGAACGCTCGGATCGTATTTTCCAAAGGAATGATACAAAAGCTGACCGACAAACAACTACAAGCTGTAGCAGGACATGAGCTAACGCATATCATCAACAAAGACACTCAACTCATGATAATTATTGTACTATTTGTCTGAATCATCTGACTGCTATGACAGATCATATTAAGATTTGGTATACATATGAACTCAAACTCAAAATCAAACCCATCATATAAATTATGAGCAGTCCTATTGTGAATGTGACTGATGGTGGCATGATGGGTTTTTTTACCGCTGATTCAGTTGGCGATTTCTAGGAAAAGGGAGTTCTTAGCAGATGCTGGTAGTGTTCAAATCACGAAAGATAGAGAATCTATGATCTCAGCACTGCAGGCTATACATCAAGACTCTACTATCGAGTCAATAAAAAAATACACCGTTGCTGCTATGTGTATCGACACACCGTTTGCACAAGATAAGCATCGTAGGTGGTTCTCTCAGCTACGGTCTACTCATCCATCTATCGATGATAGAATCCAAGCCCTCCAGACATACTAAGACACAATCAGATCACGCATCATACAAACAACCTAAAAAGCATCTTCAAACAACAACAAACTGTTGATATGCAAACATAGGGTTTTCCCAATCAATATATTCACCATTGTCGATTATACAGAGTCTTGTACTATCAATCCAGCCTGATGCTCGTCATATAACTTCTTGATCATATCTGGAGAATGATACTTGGGGAAAAATACCTGCCCTTGTGGTATCACAACATTACACATAGCAGCAATATCTCCAGTAGCATCCATCCACTGCTGTATCTGATCTGAGGTACAGCCATATGAGATCAAGTTTGATCTCATCTGAGAATCAGTCAACAACGACCCATCAAATTCAGGTTTTCTTCTATGAGGATCCTGCCATTTCATACCATCTTTGATAGCGAGAGAAATCTGATAGGCCTCTTGATCCTCAGGCTGCAGATATCGTACAGATGTCCCGGCATATACCTGCAAACCATACTGATCTGCAAGAGTTATCGATGACTCATACAAGGGTCTGAGACGAGATGATTGATCTACATCCAAAGCTACTACTTGCATGATAACCTGCTCTTTCCCTACCCGTTCGATCATCTTGTGTATGGTGGTATGTAAGAGATCTTGAGAATATTGTCCTGTGACGGCTGCTTCTAACAACGAATCCAGACCTCACAGACAGCATATAATTCACTGATGAAATTGCTCAAGTATATCCAGAGACAGGAGTGGAACACCGTTTTTTGGATTTTTCTGAGCGAGAGAGACTATTTTCATGAGAGACTGCAATCATTGATAATCGCGAGCAAGTAACCCTACTGTATGTATAGCTGGAGTTTGTTTGCTACCATGAAATCAAGTCTGTTGAATCTCTCGAGGGAGTTGTACTCCAATCAGAGGTTTGATATCAGATTTTTTGGCATATTCATAAAATTCTAGTGCTCCGTACAATCCATTCAAATCTGTGATACCCACAGCGTGCATTCATTGTGCTTTGACCTGCTCGAGCAGAATCGGTATCTTGATGATGGATTCGAGAAACGAGTAATGAGAGTGAATATGTAGATGAGTA
>JBGTAD010000094.1:0-2256 GCA_041750055.1 Candidatus Absconditabacterales bacterium
GTCAATAAAAAAGCTCCCCAACCATCTCATCAACAAACTCAAAGCTGGAGAAATCGTAGAGAGACCATACTCAGTACTCAAAGAGCTCATCGAAAATGCACTCGACGCCTGAGCGACTGTCATCAGTATCGATGTCCACGATGGGGGATCCCGCCTGATCAAAGTCTCAGACAATGGATCTGGAATCAGTCGCGATGATCTATGACTTGTACTAGAGAGATATGCTACGTCCAAGATTGCTACCGAGCAAGATCTCGAACGCATTGATAGCTACGGATTTCGTGGTGAAGCACTCGCAAGTATCGCCGAAGTCTCCAAAGTCACACTCCAAACCAAAATAGAAAACGGACCCATATGACTCGAGCTGACCAATATCACAGGATCGATACAGATCGAATCCATACCGTTTCTCCAGCCTCATGGCACGACGGTTATTATCGAGGATCTGTTTTACAACACACCAGCCAGACTCAAATTCCTCAAATCATCTCAGACAGAGTACATGTATCTGTATCAGCTTTTTATTGATGTTGCATTGATGCATCGAGATAAGACCTGGATCTTCAAAAAACAGGGGAGTGTCGTCTTCGATCTATGACCAGCAAGAGATATGTCTGAGAGATTTGGCAAACTCTTCAAACCTCAATGGATAGAACACCTCAAGCCTCTCAACTACCAATCCCAAGATGTACATATGTCAGGACTCATCGGAGATAGTACACTCAGCTTCGGATCAGCAGACAATATCAAGATCTACGTCAACGACCGTCCCGTCCAAGACCGCATCATCAAAAAAGCACTCCTATCAGCCTACGACAGACAGATCAAACCCTGAGAAAACCCTCTCGCCATAATCATCCTCAATCTCGATCCCAAGCTCGTAGACGTCAATGTCCATCCGCGCAAATCAGAAGTCAGATTTATCGATCCAGGTGGCGTCTTTCAGCTCATCTCTCATGTGATTCGTCAGACATTGTGATGATCCAAGATCATTCCTTGATCTCATACATTCGCGCGTCAGACCTTCCAATCCGATGCAGTCTCCTCACACCAATCCCCGCAAAACAGCTCCCAACCATACTCCGGATCACCCCAAGATTCTTATCAACACCATACCCCCTGATTGTTCGCTCCGTCAGATGATACAATCGGTACGATCTCATGACTGACAGCGGTCTGACAGATTCGAGATAGCTACATCATCGCGACAGATCACGAGTCACTGTATTATGTCGACCAGCACGCTCTCGCCGAGAGGATAGGATTTGATCAGCTCAAACAACAACGAAAACCTGAATGACAATCCTCTCATATCCTGCTGCATCCAGAGAAAATGACACTTGGACGCAACAAAGACGTCTCTACTCAGATCGAACAGCTCAACCAACTCAGCTTCGATATCCAACAACTCAGCCCTGAGACTATCATCATCACCGCAGTCCCAGAGGTATTCTCACGTCATCCTATCGAGTTAGAGACACTGTTCAATGTCTTGCTGTATCAGGATCAGATTTCTTATGATATTGTCTTGGATCAGCTCCGAGCGACCAAATCCTGCAAAGCAGCTATCAAAGCAGGCGACAGACTCTCACTCCCTCAGATGCAACAGCTCCTCGACGACGGCATGACCAAAATCGATGGGATGTTCGTATGTCAGCACGGTAGACCTTTTTGGATACAAATCCCTCGCAGTCAGATCGATACAATGGTCGACAGATAGACTTGACTTTTGAACAATAAATATGTAGTAGTTCTGAGGATTTATTTTCTATCGTCACATTCATGAGGTATTGACAAACATTACCAAAAGATATCTTTCTAGCAACATACAAAACACAACTGACAAACGAACAAATAAATCAAATAAAAGAAGAAAAAAGCAAGAATATTTACGTAATTCTCAAAGATGACCAACAAACCATTATTGAATACACCACGGATCCCCAAAAAATGATAGAAAATCTACAAAACACAGATATAAAAGCTAATCAATAAACTCTCTCCGAGAGTTTTTTTGTATCAGATTTTCTGTTCTTTTGTTATTTAGTTTTGATCCGTAATCCAAGTTCACATTCAAAGTCAGATACGACAATCGACACATAGACTTGATTTTCGAACAACAAATTCGTATTGATTGTGAGGATTTATTTCTTCACATACCAATCATGGGAACCACTATAAGTAAAAATCCTGTACACACAAAGCACCAAAAAATGAATAAAACAGAATTTATCAATAAATTCCAACATCAATTAG
>JBGTAD010000095.1:0-2090 GCA_041750055.1 Candidatus Absconditabacterales bacterium
CCTATCCTATAGCCCTCTATCATTCTTCGTCGATTAATCATAAATGTCTCTTATATACTTCTTCACCTCTATAGCAACTAAAGTCTCCTGAATGAAATTCAGGGGTTTTAACCTTTTGTTAGTATAATAAAAAGAATCAAGCAGTATCATTCCAAATATCCAGGGTATCAGATTTGATTTCTTTGTATAATCAGTATAGGAGAGGTTTTGATTCATTTGCTGACTGACAGATCCAACAATTCTGACATCTGCTTTGCTCTGGAGAAATACTAACAGGAATTGATCCTACACACATTAGAATTCATATTGATCAGTCTTCTCATGCTGATGTGTATATGCGTATGCACCAAATGTATACTGATAAATTGATGAGTCGGCTCGATGCATGATGGGAACGCGTTCATGTATTACTACCTCGATCTCGCGAACAGATTATTAGACAACGAAATAATTATCGAGCCCATATACAAGCTTTGGATATTGAATATGCATTTGGACGTTATCGAGGAGGACAGGTCTTTGTTGACTCTCAAAACAAACAAATGCTGATAGATCCTGATGCAGTCGGATATAAATTAGTGGGCGACGAGATTGTTTCTCTGATGCGAACATCAACACTCTTACCTGTACATCAGTTTGCTGATGAAGATGAGCGAGAATGACAAGTCAATACTTGGATTTCAACATATCAAGATATTCTCACTACAACACAGGGAAAAATGCTCTTATTTTATAAACTCATCGAGACAATCGTAATGGATTTTGACTATTTAATTACTGATGAGATGACTAATAATCCTGCGGGATTGCTTGCCGAAGGAATAGATCTCCCCAATCATTTAGATAGAGGAATTAAATGGAATAGTAAGATACTAGAAAAAACAATTTTGTATCAACATTTCTTGCATGAAGTCTAGTGTACACAATCTATTGTAGACAATGTACAGTTGATAGTCTACAGTTGATATTAAATAGTAATAAAAAGCTCTCCCATAAAGTGATCCACGAAATATAATAACAGTAGCTTGAAATCGATAAGTCATTTCGTATATTCTTGTCAATTATTTTCATCTTTACCCGATTCTCTGTATGTCTTCATTATTCATTTCTTGATTTGGTAATCCTACATGAGGAAGCGTAGATCGCTCCAAAATTCCTTCTCAATATCTTCCAACTAAAACTGATAATCACTGGATTCAACCTCAATTAGAACCTATTACCGATCGTGATTTGATCAAATCTATTGAACAGGTCGTACACGATGCACGTCAAATATTTGGTGTGTGGAATGATGATCTCAGACAACAATTCAAAAATCTCAATGCATCTAACTTTTCTACAGAATTCAAAAACAAAGAAACCAAAAATCTGATTGATACTACGACACCATTACGATCACATATGCGTGGACTGATTGATGATTCTAGAGATTTCGCTGGGACACAGACAGTAGATCTAGCGATGATCGGCATCAATGATCAACTCCCTACTCAATGGACTCAGACCAGACCATTGTGAGATACTGTCTTGGAAGTCAAACAACTTCTCATGAGTCATCATCGAGACTATCTATGAGGTCATAGTCAGTGAGCTTATATCTTGCTCGAGACCCTCCAAAACATGAGTGAAGATGAACTCAGACCACTTATCAGTCATGATACAGTGATATCTCTGTTGGCCCCAGCTCTGTCTGGATCAGTAGCTGCCCATTTCCATACTGGCAAAGAAGACTGATATCTCAATGGTAAAGGAGTCTTCGTTACAGATGAATCTATTAGTTCTCTATCGATGTATCGCGGGAAAGTCAAATTATTAGACTCAGTCATTCATCGTTTGCATCAGATTTCTCCTCTCTTGAATATGCAAATCATCATCCCGACATCTGATAACTATGCCAACATCATGAATTATCCATCCGCAGAATGACTCTCTGAATCTCTAGAAAAAATCATACAATTTGTGCCAGGAGATCACTATCTGAGAGCATAATGTCTATCAAAACTGTATCAAAAAAATGACGCACTACTTGCGATACTTATGTGTGAAAAGAGAATGTTCTTGATCATCATGTATAGTAAGATGCAGTTTTT
>JBGTAD010000096.1:0-22357 GCA_041750055.1 Candidatus Absconditabacterales bacterium
GATAAAAAAGATAAAAAACATATATACAATATCCATTCCTCCCCACATCTCAATCTCAAACGTCGACACATGTCAGATTTGATGGTTTTTAGTGTTGATCGATAATAATCACTTCGCTATCTCTTAGCGCTTTGAATAAGACCTTATGATCGATCATACGTTGTACTTCTTTTTCAATATCTGCGGACTCTGAATGATCAGAACGATAGTGAGGAGCGACGCAGTATGGGATAATATTCAATCCATCTCGTAACGTCTTTTGCATCTGCGGATAAGGATGTATATTAGGATTATCTACGATATCGAGATATTTCAGTGTTGGGCTAAGAATACACACTCCAGCACTATATCATCCATAGACGATAGGGTAGTTTGTTTCATGAAATTCTTGGAGAATAGTATCACAACCACACAGAGCCATTGCTTTTCTCAACACAAAGGTATTTCATCATTTGACTCGTATCATATCCAGCCCGCTCATGTGTGCACGAAGTTCTTCTGTCTTGCCAAAGTAGTCCTGAAGATCGAGAATGACAGCATCTCGTCATTGGTCGAGCAATTCTTGTAATCTTGTTTGATTGGATATTATTCTATCATCTGGCGATTTATTATCTCCTGCATTGACGATAAAACCTACCTTTGCATGAGGTTTGAGTCGTTGATGGAGGACGCTAATATGATCACCAAATCCAAAAGAACTAAGATAATATTTCATAAAAAGCGAGAAGAAAAGGAAACAAAACACTTCCACAATATCCATTCCTCTCCACATCTCAATCTCAAACGTCGACATAGGTCAGACTTATATCTTTTTGTTATGTACAATCGTTACCTTCTCGTTCTGCCAAAAACTGATCAAGAAATCCTTGCATATACTCATGTCTTTTTGTAGCAAGTTTTTTGCCTGTCGGTGTATGCATCATGTCTTTGAGCAACAAGAGTTTTTCCCAAAAATGATTCAGTGTAGTATTTTCGTTGGACCTATATTCTATATCATTTGACAGGTTTCTTGGTTTGATGGCTGGATCATAGATCGGGCTCCCTTTTTTGCCACCATAGGCAAAAGTTCTTGCAATAGCAATCGCGCCAATTGCGTCCAGTCTATCAGCATCTTCCACGATCATGAATTCTGATGTCAATTGAAAGTCTTTTGATCTCTGTAGACTTTTGCCAAATCAGACATGATGGATGATATAAAGAATCTGTATACAATCATCATTACTCACGCCGATTGATTCTAGAAATATTGTGAGTACTGATTCTCTGTGGGCCAAACTGTTCGTATCCCAAAATTTTTCATCAAAATACTCATGCAGCAATGCAGCTGCTTGGATGACAAGAATATTGCATGGTCATTCTTTTTCGGCAATGACTTGTGCAGTACGCAAGACTCTTTGGATATGAAAAAAATCATGTGCAGAGCAGACTGCCTCCATATCAGCTTTGACATGATCAGCGATCTGGGAGATGGGAGAGGAGTTCATGAGAAGAGGGGAGTGGATAAAAGAGATAATCTACTCCTTACGAAATACCAAACAAAAACTAAAAACCGTGTCAGATTTTTTTACACTTCTACCGTCTATCCTGGTTTCATGATCATAATCTGCGTTGTCGTGGTTTTCATATATTTGGCGAGGTCTGTAGGATCTTGGGCGATTTTGGGGAAGGTATTATAATGCATCGGGATCGCGATACTGGGCTGCAATATATCCAACGCATACGCCGCTTCACGAGGTCACATCGTGTATCTTCATCCAATCGGGATCATCACGACATCAGGATGATACACATCACGGATCATCCCAAACTCACTCATGAACGCCGTATCTCCCATATGATAGATCGTTTTACCCTCAATACAAAAAATAAATCAGACCGGTATCCCTGTGTCGCTAGTATGTAAAGCAGGTGTGAGAGCGATTTCCAGATCGTCATCCACACGAAATAGTCATCAGATACTCGCTTGTTCTGTACGGCATCATTGCTCATGTGCGACTTTCATCATCTCATAGCCAGAGATCAAGAGCGCATCATCACGACGCCCTAGCTCCATCATCGTCTGAAATCCGTGATCACCATGATCGTGAGTACAGCATGCATAATCAAGTCTAGGAATACGATCTATAGTGAGCGGATTGACCGGATTATCAAGTCGTATGTCGATACCGATGGTTTTGGTCTGTGTTTGGATTACAAATCATGATTGAGCAAGAAACGTGATGTACATAGTAATATGCATAATAACATCAAGAAAAAAATATTAAAAGCTGACACTGATGATGGTTGGAGTGTGTGAAATGAAACTAAGTATTGCATACTGATTTACTTGTGATTTTCAAAAGATTATAATGTGGCTTGAATTTGGAGCAGGAGTACACATAATGGTTATCACAAATACATCAAACTTGCTCAACAGTGATAGCTGATCTTAATAGTTCTCCACTCCATTACGCGGGAGGATCATCTCGAAACGTTCTCAGAAAGTAGGAATAATGTTTTCCTGATAAGAACAAACAAACGAACAACTCTAGAAAAGAATAAACCTGATTTGTTCTTTATTTACACGAGAAGATCCCCATGAATAAAACACATGAGCAGATGAAACAGGACGGCTACAAAGAAAATAGTTTAACACTTCGGGGCGCTGTAGCTCTTGGTACAGGAGTGATGATCGGAGCAGGGATCTTTGCGTTATTGGGTCAAGTCGCTGCACTTTCAGGCACATGGTTTCCCTATGTCTTTATCGTTGGAGCTATTGTGTCAGGATTTAGTGCGTATTCATATATCACAGTATCCAATGCGTACCCTTCTGCAGGAGGGATCGCGATGATTTTGATGAAAGCATATGGCAAGACAACACTGACCGCATCAGCTTCAGTATTGATGGCACTTTCTATGATTATCAATGAAAGTCTAGTAGCAAGAACTTTTGGTACGTATACCTTACAGCTTTTTGATGTGGGTGAGCATTCTCTGCGGGTACCCATTCTGGGTGTAGGCTTATTGATACTCGCATATATCATCAATGTATCAGGGAATACAATCATCGGGAGGACTGCAAAATTCATGGCTCTTGTGAAAATCGTAGGGATCCTTGTGTTTGCCATTGGTGGTCTTTGGGCTGCTAGCTTTGGATTTGTGGATCTCTTGCCGGTCATGTCAGAGACTGCTGACTATTCAGTGGTAAGTTATATAGCAGCCGTTGCGTTTTCAATCCTAGCGTACAAAGGCTTTACCACGATTACCAACAGTGGGGGAGAAATCACCAATCCGAGCAAAAATGTTGGAAGAGCGATTATTATTTCATTGCTTATCTGTACAGTCGTCTATTTTCTCGTTGCTATTGCGGTCAATAGTAATCTTTCAATTTCACAGATCGTCAATGCAAAAAACTATTCCTTGGCAGAAGCGGCAAGACCTGCATTTGGAGTATATGGACTGTATTTTACCGTAGGGATAGCGATTGTTGCTACGATTTCATGAGTCATTGCGAGTATTTTTGCTGTATCTCGTATGACTGCGATGTTGACCGATATGAAGCTTATCCCGTATAGCGATTTGGGGATTGCAGGTAGCATGCAAAAACATATGCTCCTGTATATTGTCGTGATAGCGATTATCATTACCATTTTCTTTGACTTATCACGCATCGCTTCCATAGGAGCGATTTTTTACCTGGTGATGGATATGATCGTCCATTGGGGTGTGTTCAAATATCTGAGAAAAGATATCCATGCCAATGGAGCAATACTGATAGCTGCATTGGTACTTGATATGATCGTATTGCTAGCTTTTTTGTGGGTCAAAGCGAGTACTGATATATTGGTGGTCATTGTTTCAGTCGTTGGAATCGTCTTGGTATTTGGATGAGAAACATTGTTATTTCACCTCAAAACAAATAAAAACTCAGAGACTGATAAGATCGAATCCATCCAATAGGTTATGATTGTTTTGATGGGTATATGCGATGGTTGTATGCGATGAAAACAACTATATCTGATGATCTAATTGTCTGTACTCGTCAGTTGAGCGTAACGGCTTAATCAATATGATCAGCGGCGAGGTGAGAGATAAGAGTGCAAGTCATAAATCAAGAAAAAAATAGGGTAAAAATATTTGTTTAAATTGCTTGTTACTCTGCTTGCTTGATTTGTGATTGATGTTCTTCTTTAATTTGCTTTCGAAGAGTGTTTTCTCAAACTTTAATTATTTGATCATCAAGTAAATTATTGATGTCTCTTATTTGCACCTCATTGAATAACCAATTATTGTTTATGATTATAAAGGTGTGAATGAGAGTTAAATAAATTTTGAGTTGTTCTTTTAACTCCTCTCTATTATTATTGTTTGTATATATATTAAAAATATCTCTTGTAGATTCTATTATTTCTCAATAATAATTGCTACAACCCATACCATGAGATAGAGTTTTTCATCGTTCAGATATATTATTGTTGATAAATAATTTGTCTGGAAAGAATTGATAACATAGTCATATAATATGTCACTTACCTATATTGGTATTTTTATGATAATCATTGTTATTGTATGTTTCCCATAAAATATCATAGTTGATAACTCTTTTACGAACTAATTGTTTTTCTAATACCGTGATATTGGAAAAAAGGTTTGAGATTTCTCAAGGCTCTTTTTCTATTCTATCAAATCGGTAATTGGTTAATGTCTCCATAACATGATTAAATATTCTTTGGTCTTGGTTCTTAATACTCTCTTCCAGCTCGATTTGTTTTTCTCCAGCTTTTTTTATTGTTTCATCTATTTCGGATTTTTTTTCTTTTGCTTCTTTTGAAGCTTTTTCTGTTCTATCTGCCAGATTCTGAATTCGTAATCCTATTCCTATTCATAGCAGTCAAATAATGATCGAAAAAATAGTAAGCATGTTCCCCACTCAGTTGTTGGAGTAGTCAATAATTTCTTTGAAATCATTCCTTACATCTTGAATAAGTCCAGTTTTTTGGACTAAAACTTTGTTTTCTAACACAGAAAGTTGTAGTTTAAATTGTGTTAGCTCTTTTTTGAGCTGCTGGATTTCTTTGATTCCTGTCATAGTTTCTCCTTAAGACAATAAAATATTTATATGTATGCTAATCTGCCTGATATATTCAATATCCTCTTACAAAAAACTCCTACGAAACCAGCCGCAGGAGTCTTGTCAGATCGAGATGACAACAACTTGTCCTACAGCATGTGAGGATTGGTATTGCCATTATTGGATCTGTCTAAATGTATCGATATCATGAATTGATTATAGCAAAGAGTTCACATGATATCACGGTCAGATTTTCCGTTTTTCTCATTTAATCTCATACTGAGTTGATTTCAGCGCAGATTATAGTATATGCAATATATTGTTTTTCGCGTTATGTTTCAACAAACACCTTCAAACTAACATTTTTATTATGTGTTCGTACCATCCATATGAAAAAAATTTCGATGTATATCATGTGTATTATCTTGAGTGTGTTAGTGGTCTGATGTACACAGCCCCAGGCTCCAGAGCCAGAATTCACGCTAGATCTCTCAAATCTGACCTACAGTCCTATACAAGATCCCCAGAGCATCACAGTCAATAATACACCGATCACGATCCCTAATAGACTCACCTCATGATCCAAACTCCAAGATCTTCCTTTGGATAAAGCAGTAGACGTATTCGACAAAATAGAAACCATAAAGCTATCAGATCTCTCGTGATATACCTTGATCTACTCAGTACCATCGCTCGATACTCCCGTCTGTACGCTCCAGACCAAACAAATCGAAGCAGCAGCAAAAAATCGAGCTAATGTCAACTTTGTGATCATCTCTCATGATACGCCTTTTGCATTAGACCGTTTCTGTTCTGGTAATGGTATCAAGAATATCGTCACGCTGTCGGACTCTCGTCGTAAAAACTTCGCAAGAGAGAACGGACTGTATATGCAAGAATACGACCTCATGACTCGTGCGGTAATGATCGTAGATGACAATCTCAACGTCGTATATCTAGAGTACGCTGCTGAAGTCACATCTCCTGTAGATCTCCTCAACGCTCTGGCTGCACTCGATACTGTGACCAAATCTACACAATAGAACTCTTCCTCTCCACCAAAAAATAAAAAATCTGATCCTCATCACGGTCAGATTTTTTGATTGTTATTATCTTATTACAAAAGTGCGATGATATCCTGTACTATCGTCTCAGGCGTGGTGGTCGGAGCATATCTTTGGATAGTCTTGCCGTCACGATCGATCAAGAATTTACTAAAGTTTCGTTTGATTGATGTTCATCGGATACCGTTATCGATACTTTTTTTGAGATATTGGAAGAGGGGATGCGTATGTTTGCCATTGACATCGATCTTCTCAGATAGAGGAAAGCTGACACCGTAGTTCACGGCACATGTCTGGACCATAGCATCATCAGTTACCGGTTCTTGACCAGCGAACTGATTACAAGGAAATCCGATCACCACAAATTTCTGATCATGATAGCGTTGGTACAGAGATTCTAGTCATACAAACTGCGGCGCAAAACCACATCCTGTCGCTGTATTCACGATCAGTATGACATATCAGCGATAGTCAGCCATCGAGACGGTATTTCATTGGGTATCAGTATATGATAAGTCGTACACAGAAGTCATAGTGAGAAGTAGTCATAAGATAAAATTCGTATCAGATTTTTTCCCTTTTCTTATCATCATGTGATCATATCTACACAGGCTTGGTGATACTACGACCATGCAGACTGATCAGCATCCGACTGATAGCGATACATAGTGCACTCCCCAGCGTCACGGGGATGCTCAGCTCCATCAGTGTTCACCCGATCAATGGCCCTATGAACATCCCCATCGATTGGATCGATCACAGTACACCACTGACTTCACCTTTATGATCTGGCGAGACAGCCCCAATGATCGTCGAGCTATAAATAGGCATCAATAGCATAGAAAAAGGAAACTGCGCCAACCATACTACCAAGAAAATAACAAATCCGACACTCGACCCATTCACCAGAGCCATGATCACATACGCAATCAGTGACACGCTATGCATCAGGATGATCAGTATCTTGGGTGTGAAACGCTTGAGCCAAAAGCGACTCAGCAACACTCATTGGTTGACCGCCGAGATGACTCCCGCGATAGCGAGCAGATATCCACTCACTGACGCACTCACACCAAACATATCGTCCAGATACAACGAATATGTAGCATTGAGGATAAATCATCCTACCGAAAATATCATCATCGACCACAGCATGAGTCTAAGATGATCATGGATCAGATATTTGGTGACTGTGACAAAAGGATTTCGCTGAATACGGACTTGCTTACGATCTGGGTGAGTCTCATGCAAAGCGATCCAAACCAGCAGCGACTCAGCGATACTCACGATCAGACAAAACCAAAACAGTACCTGTAATCATCGATTGATCAAAATACCACCCACGACAGGTCCGATGATAAATGCTAACCCAAACAGCATACCCATAATCCCAAATTTTTGCATACGTTCTTCTGGCGTCTTAGAGATATCCGACATGATGGATTGGATGATGCTGATATTTCCACCTGTGATACCATTGATGATCCTAGACAGCAGATATAGCCAAATATTTTGGGTCAGCACCAATACCACGAACGACAGCATCGTACCGATCACGCATAGCAGTAGCATAGGTTTGCGTCCGTACCTATCTGACAACTGCCCCAATATTGGAGCAGACAAGAAAGCAAACAACGAATACGCAGACAGCCCTAACGTGATCCAAAACGGAGAGCTTTGATAATACACGATCATATCTGGAGCAGCAGGAATCAACAGACTAATTCATAAGATATCCAAGAATATCACACTATACAGGATGAATTGTTGCATCAGAGTATCACAGAAATCGTAAAGAAACAAAAAATCTGATACATATGACGTTCATCATACCCTTTGTCTATCGAGAAATCAAGATAGGGATATATTAGGATATCTTAAGAAATCTTAAGAAATCTTAGGATATCTTAGTTTACAAGAGGTGTTTTGAGTATCATAGATTCTTTACAACACACTCTTTGACATGTTAGACTAGGTTCATATATCCTTGCGTACAGTGAGAATATATTCACGTACATACTACTATCATTTCTTATACAGTCTTCGTCATACAGCTCATAAGACCGCTATGATAAGACAGAAAATCACCATAGACATCCATGGCCGATTAGATCACGGTAATGGAACATTCATCCCAAAAAACCCCGTCAAAACAGAAAAACATCCTAGAATCACCGTCACGATCGTCAGATTTACTACGTTATTATTAGTACGGATATCTGTCATTACATGAAATGTAGAAAACAGACTATCTAATCACTCTTGAGACTGTCATATCAGACCTTGTAATTTATCATATTTGTACTCGAGATCTTCAAAATATACATCAAAATCTCCACTATGTTTGGATTTGGTAGTCTTGTGTAGCTCACGCAAGATTTCTCCATGAGATTCGAGAAGATGCTTGAGGAAGATGATATTCCTTTTCTTTTTGCTCAGCGTCATGATCATCGATGAATCATGAGAATCAGATCCAAAGAGTATTGTCTCTATCTCACGTACATCTCTCAATCAGTATTTGAGCAATTTTTGTACCTTGGAGTACATCGTATCCAAGATATTATATAGCAGATAATACGGAGACACCATATATTGTTCATCGTCTTCTTTTTCGTTAATCTCTCTGTGAAACGTCTGCACAATACGCTGGATATGAGATGATGCAAATGACGCGATAGTCACCACAAAACTATCAGACACCAAAAAAATACATCTGTTGGCTAGATATCTCTGCGATGCATCATCGTACTTAGGAAATTCTAATACAAAAAACACCAGATTATCATATACATCTATTTTTTCATGTACATCAGGATCGACAATATCCTTGAGGATGAGATCATGAATATCATATGAGATCAAAAACGTATTGATATCATCATGTGTGGGATCAACAAAATGATACCGTTGTACATTTCCCAGACCGATCAGTTGTTCCATATACAGTACAATGAATGATAAAACCAAAAAAACGCAACGCTAAAAACATTTTTATGAATATAATATATTGTATCAAGTGATTTTTTATGTTTAGTTGTTGTAATCGATGCTCTCTTATCCCACGAATCCTGCATAACTACTGACACTCTCATGCTGACCAGTGACCTGTCAAGTATTAGCATACATCACGTTGCGTAGCAGTGACTTACGGGTATCCCAAGACCGAGCGAACGCAGTATGGATCAGATGACAATCTCAATAATCTAGAGGAAATCTGACCTCAAGCACAGGAGATCAGACTTGATGATTGGTGATGCTAGCTGCGATAGTACTTGCATCTTGCTCTATCGCTTGCTCAAATGGAATACCATCAGCCAGATTCGCACAAAAAACCACACAATCGCTATCAACACCATATCGTAGATCTAGTAGATTTCATATGTCTCACGTACTCATATCAGCCGGAACGATGAGTGGAATGATCGATGAGATGGTCGTGAGCGCTCTCAGATACGGTATCTGGATACTAATAGCAGGATACTTCTCAAAAAACTCATCATCTCTAGAGATCGTGATAGAAGTTCAGATTTGTTGGATTCATTGCGATAAGGCTTCTTGATCGATCTTGATGACTTTGCCATTCGCAGAATCAAATCCTTTGAGCTGTTCGCTAGGGATGACGACTTCGGATGCCTCTGCGCAGCTAGCAACTATGATCACACGCTTGGGACGGTTATACGACAAGAGCGTATACACACTCGCTAGGATAGGTCAGACATATAGCTGTATGCTCCGAGGCACGATAGCGATGCGATACCCTGTACCAAATTCTATCAAATATTTTTTCATATTGACTACATACGAAACAGTCTCCTCAAAAAAGATCTGAGGATGTTGAGTAATATACTGATAGGGAGGTGGGATAATACGCATCGGATAATAAGCTGACATCAAAGAACAAAATAAGACAACACGATAGCTCCCTCTCCTGTAGGGAAAGAGCTGGGGAGAGGTCATTCCTACGAAACAGGTACCACGATCCTTTGAGTTTTGAACGTATACATGATGACATTGCCAGTGACTTGATATTTTTGTTTGAGTGACAGCAACGCCGTCTTCATATCACTCACACCCGAAGTATCCGGCAAGATGACTCCGCTTTTGGACGCATCGACAGTACTCATAGCAAGCCCATATTCTTTGGGAGGGAACGCCAAGAGTTTGACAGTATCTTGTTGTTCTTCCAGAGTATTCACAATATCGCATACGACCGTCTTGGCACCAGGATGTTGAGACAGGATTCCATTATAGATGATCTGGATGAGCTGTTCTGCAGGCTTATCAGTAGTGATGACGCCATTAGAGATCATCAGCGTACCCTGAGCATCCAACAGAGAAAAAAACAGACCCGTGATACTGTCAGGTTTGATATATTGATATAGTGTTTTTTTGATGAGTTCAAGCATGGGTGCTAGTGAATAGTGATGGGTAAATCGTAATAAGTGACTAGCAAAAAGTCGGAACAGAGTGGAACTATAAGATATCTTTTTACTTTTTACCTGTTACCTTCTACTTTCTACCTGTTACCTTCTACCTGTTACTTTGAAACTTATATCATCTTCGCCCACGACTTCAACTCATAAAACACCAAAAAATCTGACACACATGATATGAGAGTGTTAAATCGTTTTCATAAACACTGACCAAATATCTACGATAACATTGCTGGATACCTAGGATTATACTGTTTTTGAACGATCCAGGGCATTTTACTAATCTCAGATTTAAACTCAGAGATCTTCTGATCATCGAGCTCTCGTCCGTAGTAGATCACGTATTGCATCACCAAGAGTTCTCTGGCAGACGAACCTTTCCATGTTTTTCATTGGTTGTTATCTCCAAAAAGTTGTTGTTCTATCTTACGATAGAGATCAGATTTATGATTATTTGTCATTAATCCCAAAGACGTTCATCGTGCTTGTGATGTTTTACCTCCAAAAGCTTCTCATTTGGGATTTTTATAAATATCTTTCCATTCATTTGATGATAAGGTCGGCCCAAACAATCAGCCCAACCATGACTTGATCTGTTCTCAATATGTGATTTTGACTTCAGATGTCAACTCAGGCAAGATGTAGGAGATCATCCAAGGAGTTGATAATACTCTTTTCATAAATTGTGTTGAATCACTGTTTCCATAGATCATATATTGCATCACCAAGAGTTCTCTGAAACTTCTACCAGTCCATGCTGGTCACGAATCAACATCTCCGAAAAGTAGTCTTTCTGTCGTACGAAACAAAAGAGATTTCTCTTTATCTTTTACTAATCCCAAAGACGTTCATCGTGCTTGTGATGTTTTACCTCCAAAAGCTTCTCATTTGGGATTTTTATAAATATCTTTCCATTCATTTGATGATAAGGTCGGCCCAAATAATCAGCCCAACCATGACTTGATCTGTTCTCAATATGTGATTTTGACTTCAGATGTCAACTCAGGCAAGATATATGCGATGAGCCATGGGGTCTCCAATGGTGTCTCCAATGGTGTCTCCAATACAGTCTTCATAAAGCGTACCGGATCATTCCCTCCATAGATCACATATTGTATCACTAAGAACTCTCTGACAGATCTTCCTTTCCATGTATTTCATATACTTTTATCTCCAAAAAGTTGTTGTTCTATCTTACGATAGAGATCAGATTTCTCATAAACTTTGGCTAATCCCAATGACTTTCATCGTACTTGTAATGTTTTGCCTACTATTACTGCTTTTGATCTTTGGATCCCATTCATACCGTACAATCACTTCCGCTTCTTTGATGTGAGTTCTCCCATCTCATCTCTGAATTTTTTCTTGAGGGATTCGAGTTGATGCAAATCGATATGTTTATTCTTAGCATAAGGAGTCTCTTTGATCTCAGCGAGTTGCTCAGATATCAGGTTGTTACTGCTGATATTGAGTGGCAGTAGCAGTGCTTGAGAGACTTTTGCTTTTCGTACTTCGTAGTTTATAGATCCATTTTTGTCGAATGATCTCGTGATCCTCTGAGAGAGAGTTTTGAGTTGATGTTTGTGCATAGTAGCCAAATCATCTGGCGTGAGATTGAGCTGACTATCATAGATATATACCGCATCCAGATCATGATGAGAGATGACTATCGATCTATTCAATCCAGGGATCGCGATGTGATAGTAGGGATATCAAACTTTTCATGGTTCTCTCATTCGAGACATCTGAGTGACCTTGATCTCATTGAGATTAATTGGAGTAGCTGAGTCTATGATCTTCTTTGTGACCAACTGTTTCGTCAGATCGAACTCATGGAGTTTGCATAGTACATCATTGAGCAAGAAGACTATTTTGTTGAATTCTCGTCAGATTTTTTCCTTGGTGACGTATGAGTTTCTTGCCATCAAATCTGTTGGATCTTTGACGACCTCAGTCCATTGAGTAGTCGCTGCTGGCAAGATAGCATGAGGAGATTGTTCGAACACAATATTGAATAATTCACACATGTCTTTTATACTTGAGATGTTTTTGAGCTGCATGATACGACTCATCCCTGTGAGACGTAGATATTCTCCCAGGAGTTGGTATGGCGAGAGTGCTTTGTCCAATCAAGAGACTTTCAGATTATACTCTTTCATATATTCAGCTTTGAGTGCGTCGAAATCAATCTCTTCAGCATCATCATTCAGATTTTTTTTGAGATTTTTTTTGGTAAATCGAGTAGTCTTGATTATACGCGTATCCAGATCTAGCAGCAGATCAAAAAACGCATCGATTGTTTTTTCATTGATTTGATCAGGAGATGTACGAGCTTGCTCAAAAGCAGTAGAAATCTGACTCATATATGATCAGAATTGTTCAGAATTATGAGATAGTTCATCAAGTTTCTTAGGCATAGAGGTATATTATTACATATAAAATCATAATAACTCACCATAAATATTTTGATATATATGTCAACAATTATTTTGTTAATATTTTTTATTGATTGATTTTACTATCCTCGTTATCAATATAGCTAATATTCACGGTATTTAAAGATAATAGAAGCTCTGAATCAGTAACTCCTCAAAACGCATCAACTTTTCACAAAGATTATTCCTGCTTTGATCCAAATATAGAGTATATATTGATTTTTCTCACCATTATGCACATCCACAATACGTCTTGTATTACTCCTTACAAATCTTACACAGAACATATTCTCAAAAACTCTTGCATTCTGAACTATTTCAGATATAAAGAACATGTTCGTTTTTTATTTATCAGGATAATATCATGAAAGGACGCAAAAAAATCCCCAGATGTCTCAGCTTCGATACCGATAGTCTGATTTGTTGATGCTTTGGTCCGGCGTCACTATCACCCGCACAGCTCAAACAAAGACCTCGTATCTTCTTGAGCAAAGATGAATTGCAGACTCTAGTAGATAGAGACATCGACAATCAGATCATGGATGATGCCTCAGCATGTATGCAAGTATCCAAGACCGTCTACGCTGGGATCTACGCATCTGCTCGTCGCAAAGTCACACAAGCACTCATCGATGGTGCCGTACTCATGATCGAATGTGATAAACAAGCTACAAATTAAAAGCAAAAAGCTGAAAACAACTATATATTCATACGTTATTATTTTTATATTTTCATATATATATCCCTATGCAACACCTCACATCTGAAAACTTCGCATCATCTATCGCTCAGTGACTCGTATTCGTAGACTTCTATGCTACTCGATGTGGTCCGTGCAAGATGATCGCACCCAAACTCGAAGAACTCGCTACTCAATACCAAGGCAAGATCTCATTCTACAAAGTAGACGTCGACGACCAAGGAGATATCGCCTACCAACAAGAGATTCAAGCGATGCCTACGCTCAAACTCTACCAAGACGGTAAAGTCGTCGAGACGATTGTCTGAGCAGATTTACCCAAAATCATGATGACACTGCAATCTTTTGCAGGATAATGATTTATTAGGGATAACGATACAGTATACACGGATGATTATTCGTATCTGTCGCCTCCTGCGTTCAACTTTTAACTTATAACTTTATGCTTGTAGCTTCCTCCCATGCCTACCGAATCTCTCATCATTATCTGATCATGACCAGCGTGACATACCGCCGCTGTCTATGCAGCTCGTGCCAATCTCCAACCACTCATGTTTGAGTGATTTCTAGCTGGGGGAGTAGCCGCAGGAGGACAGCTCACCACCACCACTAGCGTCGAGAACTTTCCTGGATTCCCAGGAGGGATTCAATGACCCGAACTCATGGAGCGTATGAGAGCTCAGTCGATCGAAAACGGAACACGTATCTTGACCCAGACAGTAGATAAAATAGAACTCAATACACCCATCTTCAAAGTCTGGAGCGAATGAAAAGAGTATCAAGCTCGTTCCATTATTATCTCCACAGGAGCCACTGCCAAGAGACTCGACGTCCCAGGAGCCCAACAATACCGGATGAAAGGCATCTCTTGATGTGCAATCTGCGATGGGTCTCTTCCAATGTTTCGTGATCAAGTCATCGGTGTCGTAGGATGATGAGATGTAGCAGCAGAAGAAGCACTCCACATGTCACATTTCGGATCCAAAGTCGTGATGATCGTCAGATCTGACAAACTCAGAGCATCCAAAGCAATGCAACAAAGGCTGACCGACAATCCCAAGATACAAATCCTACGAAATACGCAAGTGACCGACATACTGTGAGATAATAAGCGTGTCACCAGCCTCAATCTCATCAACAATCAAACGCAATCAACTTCAAAACTGGATGTAGGAGGACTATTCTTCGCGATCGGACATATCCCAAACACCTGATTCTTGGATGGACAGCTCGAGCTGGATGAGACGGGATATATCATCACTCAGCCTGGTTCGACTCAGACCTCAGTAGCAGGAGTCTTCGCAGCGGGCGACGTCCAGGACAAGATCTATCGCCAAGCTATCACCTCAGCAGGCACAGGCTGTATGGCTGCACTCCAAGCCGAGAAACATCTCCAAAGCTAATTCCAAAAACAACAACTCCAAAAACAACCATAAATCTGACCCGCCATACAAGGGTCTAACCTCAACACGATCTCAACTCAACAGAGTCAATTTCAAAACGATATAATCTCACCAAAACCAATCTCAAAGTTATCAATCCTCAAAGCATTATTTGTCTACTCCACAATACATCGTATCAGATTTATTTTTTTCTTGAGTATGTTTTATCACTAGTCATATCTACGATGATCAAACGCCACATCGGCATCATCATACCAGACCTGCAGATCCATGGCAAATCAGCTACTTATCCTGTACTCAACGAACGCGCTATCCGTGCTACCGCATGAATACTGTTTGCTGTAGGTAGTAGCGTGATGCGGTATACCATACTCACAGGCGATCCTAGTATCATGATGCGAGTCGTGCCAGCTTTTTGGTGACATTTTGTAATCGCGAGTCTGCGATGACCGGCATATTCTCCGATAGCACGGCTGGGAAAGATGCTCGTATCATGACAACATCCTGAATACGTCTGAGCTATCCAAAAACGCTTTGCACGATCCATTGGCGCAGTCATGGCTAGTATCATGATGATCTTAATATTATGGGTGCCTGGAGCGTGAATACGACTATTGATCATCAGTATGATCTTTCTGACATTCATGTGGCTAGAGTCAGCAGTAGGGCTATGTATAGGATGCAAACTATATGATGCACTCATACGCCGATGAATCATTCAAGAGCCCAACCAACGCTCTGCATGTCCTGGTGGTGCATGCGAATATCACCATCTGTTGAGTATTAATTATCCAAACAATTCACAAATTTTCTATATATCCTATTTTTTTATCCGATAAACAATTTTTTGTATGAATATCTCAATATCTCAACTGATCAAAAAACTTCCCACACTCCATCCGCATCAGCCAGAATTCCATCAATCAGTCAGCGAAGTATTAGAATCACTCGAAGAATTTTTGGATTCACATCCTGAGTACACAAATTCAGGACTGTTAGAAAGACTGATCGAACCAGAGCGTGTGATTATATTTCGTGTCCCTTGGATCGATGATAAAGGCAATGTAAAAGTCAATAGAGGATATCGCGTTCAGTTCAATTCAGCTCTCGGACCATACAAAGGATGAATAAGATTTCATCCTACAGTCAATCTTTCTATACTCAAATTTTTGGGCTTTGAGCAAATCTTCAAAAACTCCCTCACAGGATTGTCTTTGTGAGCTGGTAAAGGAGGATCTGATTTTGAACCCAAAGGAAAATCTGACACAGAAATCATGAAATTCTCACAATCATTTGCTACAGAGCTCAGTCGCCATGTAGGTGCTGATACAGACATTCCAGCAGGTGATATCGGCGTAGGTGCTCGTGAGATTGGATATTTATTTGGTCAGATCAAAAGACTACGTAACGAACGAACAGGCGTCTTGACCGGCAAAGGACTATCCTATGGATGATCCCTCGTGAGGACAGAAGCAACTGGATATGGATTGGTATATTTTGTGGCACATATGCTAGACGCTCAGTGAGATACGCTCTCGGGCAAACGCGTCCTAGTATCTGGATCAGGCAATGTAGCGCAGTATGCTATCGAGAAATGTATCCAATCATGAGCAATCGTCTTGACTGCATCAGACAGTGATGGTACAGTTTTTGCTCGTGATGGATTTACCTCAGAAATACTCGAATCACTCAAAGACATCAAAAACAACCAACGCTGACGTATTTCACAGCTCGCTGACCAATACGGACTAGAGTATTATCCATGAAGCAACCCACGAGATATTGCTGCAGATATAGCCTTACCTTGTGCTACTCAAAACGAACTCAATCTCAATGACGCAAAAAATCTCATCAATAATAGTATCATGCTTGTCGCTGAGTGAGCAAATATGCCAACCACATTAGATGCTACCAATTTGCTGATTGAAAACAATATCCTCTTCGCACCAGGCAAAGCATCTAATGCTGGATGAGTAGCGACTTCTGGTCTCGAAATGAGCCAAAATAGTCAAAGACTGTCACGAACTCATGCACAAGTAGACATACAACTACAGCACATCATGAAACAAATCCACGATACCTGTGTCCAACGATGAACAGACTCCAAGACCTGAAAAACCAATTATATCAAAGGTGCGAATATTGGAGGATTCGTCAAAGTAGCAGATGCCATGATAGCCCAAGGCATCGTCTAAACAAACATCCTACTATACTGTACATAAAAAAACAAAAAATCTGACCACAAATCTTGTAATCCATACATCAACTACGTATACAAAGACTTATACACTCTACACGTATAAGTCTTTTTTATTTTGTATGTTCATAGGATCATATGTCCACACTGCATCCGGCACTCTTTCCTTTTCTCACGAGTATCGCAGAGCGCAACTCCAGAGATTTTTTCGCTACAGTCAAGCCACTGTACGAAGAGATCCTCCAGTCAGTCCAAGCATTTTGTGATACCATGATCCAGCGTCTGAGCATCATTGATCCAGCACTAGAGTGAATCACTCACAAAGACTGTATGTTTCGTATCTACCGTGACGCCAGGAGACTCAAACCTTGAGATTTGTTGTACAAACAGCAGTTCTCTTTTTATATTGCACCATGAGGCAAAAAAGACACCAAAGCCTGATACTATATCCATCTACAGCCAGGAGGAGAAAGTTTTTTCGCTGGGTGAGTGTATCGACCCACTCCTGTGGAATTACGTAGTCTCAGACGCTTTTTATCATTCAAAGGTAACGAATACTACGCTCTCACCAGATCTCAAGAATTCGTACAGCGTTTTGGTACCGTAGATGGCGACGTACTCAAATCCTTACCACGTGGCTTCGATCAGTATACGCCTTTCTTGGAACTCGTGCAGCGCAAACAGTTCCTCATCGATCGTCATTATACTGACGAACAGGTCATGAGTTCAGATTTTTTTGAATGTATCATCGATGACTGCCGCCTCGCCAAGCCACGATTTGATCTGCTCAATGAGGGGATGTTGTTTAAAACATCCTAATGCGTGTTATTGTCGTAGTGTCGATGAATATACGACAAGTCATGATGATCCTAGTATTGTAAAAGTCAAAGGTCTTTGAGGTATAGTACTACTCATTCATGAGAGGAGAAAATCTCCATAGTGAGATATATATACTCTAGGTCATACAGTTGATAATTCAAATCAAGAAAGCAATATATACGTTATAAGAGTTCAACTCTGGATCATTGATCAGAAAACTTCAGATTTTTCTGGATAGTTTTCCTCAAAACGAGGAGAAAGATATCCTCTCATTTGTAGGATTGATTGAGATACTATAGATGCTGAGTCAGTAAGTCTATATTCTCATCAGCCACAAGTATATGCTGGATCTTTTTGTTCTTTATTGGTGTAAAACTTCATAAGTAATCAGTTATTCTTAGTATCTTCAAAGCATGCTGTGTTGACATATAATCGTTGATAATAATGAGAAATACCGTTATCAAAAAAAACATTTCATGATTGAGTATCAAGCTTTTCTCTATAAGATGGGTATAGTTGTTGCATAAATCCTGATAATTCAGGAATGAATAGTTGTCTTGTATCAGAGAGTTCTGTTGAACTAAGCGTGCGAGAATCTAAACAAGTACAGTTATTTCCCCAGAAAAAACATGTTCATATCGAAAGACAAGGCATAAAAATGATCAAAAATCCACCTGATAGAATAATCAACGATAGAATTCATATGAATATTTTTTTGTGCATGATATCTATTCATAAGTTATACTGATAAAATTGAAACAAGAAGAGAGAAGCAAAATACTTCTCCCGTTCCTTTTTACATTAAAGCCCTCTAATCCATGCTCTGAAGTAATCAGCAGTAGTTACTTGGAATACAAATACCGCTGATTGTGAACCAGATATGTTAACAGGCAATACTGCATTACCGATGTAACTGACCGAATACACAGGAGTTGCTACACCACCAGACACTCTGTAACAAAAGACTTTTCCTCGAGCTACAGATGCTGAGTTAAGGAAATCTCCCGTTACAGTGACAGTCGAAGCGTCATACCAACTTCTTTTAACTTCGATTGCACGCGTACCTGTTCCAAACCAAGCCATACTATTACCAGTACTCGTAAGTAGCGAATAACTACCCCATTGTTGTCCATAAAGCTTATCTTTCGTCTCACCTAATAGTAATTGAATATCACTAGGTAAAGCGTCAAATGTTTGTTTGGACAATGACTGATAGACTAATTCATTTTTCGGTTCTGCCTCTTTATGATGGCAAGAAGAAAAAAGAATTGAACTTAACACGATAAACACATACAAATAACGAACCATAAAATTAAAGATGTTTAATTTGCTTCTAATATCAGAAGTAATATTACCCATACATAATCGATATATATATCAATATGTTTTTCGCAATTATATAGTTGACATTTAATGTTTTACAAGAATTAGTTATTTACTCAACATAATACATCTCATGCGAATCACCTATATCGTCCAATGCGCTGATGACACGCTGTATACCGGTATCACGACCGATATCGATAGGAGAATCATCGAACATAACACTAGCCCCAAAGGCGCTACCTATACCAGATCCAAGAGACCCGTCCATCTCGTATGGTCTCAGTCCTCAGACTCCAGATCTCTAGCATCGGCTCTCGAGTATCAGATCAAACATATGACTAAACAACAAAAAATCTGACTCATTGAGTGAATAAAGAAATAAAAACCTATCTTGCAATTTAGGTATATTTAGATATACTTGAGTATACATATTGCATTCATAATTCATCTTTTCTATGCATAGACTCTCTACAAGATTACAGTTCTCCTTTGCTACTACCAATAGCATATATAATCTCATTACACGTATTGATGCACTCAATGCAAAATTCCGTGTTAGCGAGAAACTTTCTCATCAGACCATCAAAAGACTCACACAATCAGTCGTCATTACCTCAACATGAGCATCCAATCGTATCGAATAAAACAAACTAAGTGAATAAGTATGAAAAATAGTATGATTACTGTATAGATATATAAGCAGTACTTATTACTGGGCTTATTGATTGAATGAGAAGCAATATTTTTGATGTTTTAGAGAAACTGTCTAAGTCAGAATATATGCTATTTCAAGTAGAGGATTTACTTTCAAGCGTAGTATAAGGATTTATGTCAAATATATGTTCTGTTTGTGAGAAAGCATAATAATATAGTCCACCTGAAATACTATCAATACTGATTTTTGTATGATTTTGAGGTAAATATATACAAAAACTGTCAAATCAAGAAAACACAAGATTTTGCTCTAACGATCATGTAAGTATTGTACATTCTTTGGTAGATAATCAGCGAGAAGATTGAAGAATAGTATCAATCACTTGATATTGTTGATAATAAGGACGTATATAATAAAATAAGAAAAATCCAATAGTAACGACTATCACTACAAACAATAAGAAAATGTTATTATTAATCTTATTAAAAGGCATTGGGAATTATATTACAAATTAAATAATGAAAATTGCGAGAGGATTACATACTATCCTCTCGCATTACTTTAAAAATCGGCTGGCCCTTGCCAAGCAACTTGGGAAGTGGTATTAACGATAAATTCGTAATACAAATTGTCCCATGGTGCATTAATTGCGTTAGGACCCATCCATCGTTGGTCTCCGGCAGTCATAGTAACACACAAATCTTTCAAGGACCAATTCACTGAAAATGTTCCAACATCTTCCAAGACAGAACGTGTTGTTACATTACCGCTAACTACATAGAAATAGAAAGGATTGGTTCCAACATACTGATTATTTTTAGTATATTTGACCGCATACTTTCCTGGAGAGAGCGTTACATTTCCTCCACTTGAGAATGATTTCAATGTGTTAGGGCGATTATCACTACAACGGAACGGCGCTGACGCTTTCTGTAAGTCCTTATCAGATTTAGATTTACCAGTATCTGGTTTAGGC
Source organism: Candidatus Absconditabacterales bacterium (assembly GCA_041750055.1). Taxonomy (GTDB): domain Bacteria; phylum Patescibacteriota; class Gracilibacteria; order Absconditabacterales; family Absconditicoccaceae; genus JBGTAD01. The sequence continues at coordinate 21,059 of JBGTAD010000096.1, forward strand.
TCAGAAGAGTCTTTAGAACATGATGTCACGAACATGATCATGACAGCTAAGATCACAAGGCTTTTTGCTACATTTAGCATAATATTAAAATTATTTTTTTGTTTACAACATAAGAATACCTTATGCCAAGACCCTAGTTAATGATCCAGAAAAAAAAAAACAAGTCAAAATATATCAAAATAGAATCTTTCTCGTTAATGCCTCGTTAACATCAAAGCTAGATTGCTTTTTCTTATCATTTTTCGTATAAGATCTATGATATTTATAATAAATTCTCATCATGCTCTATCTGCATCTCCAAAATATCCACAAATCTTTCAACGAAAAGCCTCTCTTGGCAGGAGTCGACTGCACCATCCTCAAAGGACAAAAAATCGCTCTCGTCGCTAAGAATGGCGCTGGCAAATCTACCTTGCTCAATATCATCAAAGGAAATATCGAACCAAGCTTGGGCTCAGTCACGCTCCATCCGGCCGTCAGTGTCAGATTTCTTGATCAGACGTTTGATGCTCCTGGTGATATAAGTGTACGAGATGCTATTTTTTCGTATCAGCATCCTATAGGCCAGCTCATCGTACAATACGAACAACTCATCCAAGAACCGCTCGCTGATCCAGTACTCGTGCAGTCCCTCCTCGAGCAAATCGAATCCACACATGCACGAGAATACGAAGCCAAAGTCAAAAGTATTATCTCACAATTACAACTCTCTGAGTTAGTCAGCAAACCTATATGAATTCTTTCATGATGAGAAGCAAAACTCGTAGCTCTCGCCAATGTACTGGTAGATGAGCCTGATTTCTTGATCTTGGACGAGCCGACCAATCACCTAGATGTCGACATGATAGAACAGCTAGAAAAAATCCTCAAAAAATCTGACATGACACTCTTGATGGTGACACATGATCGTTATTTCCTCGAGCGTGTGTGTACTGATATCTACGAACTCGATAGGGGAGCGATCGTATGTTATCCTGGTAATTATCAATACTACCTGACCAAAAAATCTGAACGCGAAGAACTCGAATCTAGAACACTCCATCATCTCAAACAAGACTACAAACAAGAACTCGCACGAGTCCGCAAAGCTCCTAGATGAAGAGGCACCAAATCTGTCGCCAGAGAGTCCAAATTCTATGACCTACAAAACCACTACCAAGATACCAGACAAGATCACTTCGACCAATCCAAGACCCTCTCACTGGATATCCAGCACAGGAGATTATGATCCAAAGTCATCAAAATGCATGGCCTATGCAAATCCTACGGAGACAAAGTAGTACTCAATAGATTCACATA
>JBGTAD010000097.1:0-3664 GCA_041750055.1 Candidatus Absconditabacterales bacterium
CTATAATTTTCTCGATCAATACTGATCTTGATTGAGAATCGTTCTTCCTGATTGACGTATTCATATGACACAATGAATCAACTATGGATTAAATAACACCTCAGTTGCTACTACTTTTTTAGATAAGACACGTACTAATAGTATTTTACAACAAGAGTGATTTAAAGTGCCTAAAGAAATATCTTGGTACAAGCAATGAGACAAATTCTCTCATCCCAATAATGATATTCAAGCTGTGAAGAAATTTATTACATCAGTTTGATATCCTGTTGTTATTAAACCCCATAAAGAAGGAAAATGAATTTGAGTCTTTGTTATAAAAGATGATCGTCAATTACAACAATTCGCTCAATCATATGAAAACAATGTTTTCCCTGATAAAAATATTGCAATTGCACAAGAATATATTCAATGAGATGAAATAAGAGTGATTTATATTAATGGAGAAGTTCCTCTTGCATATAAAAAAGAACCTTATAGTGTGCTATGAAACTGAAATGACACGATAGAAACTTTAATAAGGAAGAGCGAGTTAGATCATACCAAACAACACTATAGTTATACATATCTTACAAAAAGCAATATAGATATTCAAAGAATATCAAAACAGTGAGAGAAAATAATGTTATTAGATTATATAGATGATACAAGTACTTATTTCGAAGAAATTCCTTTATCACTTGATGATAAAGAATACATACAAACTATAGCGACTCAGTTTGGTGCAAAATACTTTGGGATTGATATACGTACGTCATGATCAATATCAAATTGAACCATTATTGAAATCAATGGAAAACCAGATGTCTTATGGCCAAGAAAGCAATCTCAGTATTTTAATGAGCAATTTAATAGCCTTATTGTGGATGCGATTCTGGGAATCAAACCAAAAAAAATACAAAAAGAAAAAAACGAATGATTGTTAGATTGTGGATTATTAGAAGATGAATATAGAAAAAGAATTATGTCTCTTCAATATCTACAAAACAAAGAAGAGCTATTACACAGTACTGAAACTATTAAACATGGGATTTTTATTCTTTTAGATTTTTTGGAAAAAGAATGATATTCTTATTGGATTGATGAGTATGGTTTTGTTATGCATATTATTTGAAAAAAATGAACTAATAAAATCATCTATTCCTCTGATTATGGGTTAGATGACTCTGTATTAAGAAGAATTTTTGAGGATAAGATATATACATCAAAGATACTGAAAAATAACTGATACAAGGTTCCAAAAGACATGCTTGTGGTAAAAGAATCTTCTCAATATTCTAACCAGTTAAATAATACTCAAACATGTATAGAATTTGCTGATCAGATTTCATATCCTCTTATTTTCAAACCTTTTAATGGTAGCTTTTGAAATGGGGTAAAAAAAATATTTTCAGAAAATGAACTACGTCAGGAATTATTAGCATTTAATACAAAAGAATGAGCTGGAATGTATATTTTACAAGAATATATCCAAGCAAAAGATCATAGAATCATTTATTTGGATGGGAAAATACTTGCTGCATATGAAAGAATAACGACTCATATCATATGAGATGGCATTACATCTATTCAAACATTCATTGATCAAAAATGATATGATAAAAAGATGTATAGCAATATCTTCGCATACCTAAAAAAACAGAATATCCAACTTGGATCGATTATGAAAGCTCATGCAAAATTAGAATTATTACCTACTGCAAACATTGCAACGTGATGAGAGGTGAGAGAAATACATACAACATCAGAAGATCTTGAATTTATAGAATCGATTGCCAAAATTTTTGGATCCAGATATTTTGGTATAGATATTTTATCTAATGGGGCAATGAAAGATTGATACGTCCTAGAGATTAATAAAGCCCCTATCACGAAATGAATATCAGCTGCTTCTTCAAATTTTGCAACAACATATCCTAAAACTATATGGGAATCGATCAAAAAAACACGAGAGTAAATTTTATGTACTTTATATTTTAGAATGCAATTTATTCCTATAAAAACTCGTATCTTCAATCCTCCTCAAGATGATATATTTGACTTATTACGTTTTTCGATACAGACATTGAATGACTGAGATATCGTATGTATTGCATCTAAAATAGTCTCTATCCATCAATGAAGATGTATCAGTATGGAGAATCAGTCGAAAGAAGAACTTATCATACAAGAATCAGATCGTTATATTATTGCAAGAAAACGAAATAACAAAGATCTCTATTTATCCTTAAAAAATAATATTATTATTCCATCAGCATGAATTGACGAAAATAATTCTAATGGATATTATGTTTTACGACCTGATAATCTCTCTACTATCGTAGCTCAAATTTATGATATGTTGTGTAATCATTTTCAATGTGATAAATTAGGTATTGTTATTACAGATAGTACGTCAAGACCACTTAAGCATTGAGTAGTAGGAATTGCATTGTATTCCTATTGATTCTTCCCTCTGATTGATAAAAGAGGATCTTTAGACCTTTTTTGAAAACCTTTAGAAATCACACAAATCAATATTGCAGACGCATTGGCTGCTAGTGCTGTTTATACGATGTGAGAAGCAGATGAATGTCAGCCGATTGTTATCATACAAGATGCGCCACATATTACCTATACCACAGATGATGTGTATGAAAAAATTATGATATCACCCAAAGATGATCTATACTATCCAATGCTTAAGCCTCTCTGTGGGTAATCCTATCTCCCCGTAGATCCAAAGCCTCACTCACCTCTCACAGACTCATCCAGATTGGAGGTCAGATTTCGTGTTACTTGGTGAGTTTTTTCGATGATGAGTTGGGCGATACGATCGCCTTGTTTGACTTCGAAGGCTTCTTGTCATAGATTGATCAAGATCACGCCGACATCTCCTCTATAGCTCGCATCGATAACTCCAGCCAGGACATCCAGACCGTGTTTGTATGCTCGACCAGAGCGTGGAGCGACTCTCCCGTAGTATCCCTCAGGGATATGCATGGCAATGTTGGTAGGAAACAGTCTCCTCTCACCAGGCTGGAGGATGGTGCTATCGGTCGCATATAGATCATATCCTGCGTCACCAGGAGTCGCTTGTGTAGGAGTAATTGCACGATCAGAGAGCATTTGATACGAGATAGAGAGCATGGCGGGGAAGTTGAAAGTGTAAAGGCTTTTACGCATAATTTCGTTTACTCTGCAAAAGTTACTTTTTTATAAAGTCCTTGTGTAATAAGAGCATCGAGAACAGTCTTATATCTTTCATACAATTTTTTCTCGTTAAATGATTCATGCACTTCATCTTCCATTTCCATATTCGTATAAGCATTCCACAAGAAACTTCTAATGAAATCTTTTTGAAGCTGTTTATCTTGTGCTTTAGTCATAAATGATTGATTATAATGTATAAAAATATATACGTTATTTAGATAGTGAAAATATATCACAAAACAAGTAATAGTCTTCTCATACAACCATCATTTTTCCAAAAAGTATCAAACCTGATCGTATTCTATTCACACTATTGTGATCACGTCTCTCAAACAATGATACCATTATTTTATCACTATCTGTGCATATGGACACATCTCCAAATAAAAAACCAAGAAATCAACAATCTAAAATTCAAACAACTCCCGTCCAGGCAGCTCAAACCCCCAAACTGCGTGGTCCCAAGCAAAAT
>JBGTAD010000098.1:0-3856 GCA_041750055.1 Candidatus Absconditabacterales bacterium
ATTCGAAATTCAATATAAAAGGTTCTCCCTCACGGTCCCATCGAAGACGCTCGGTTCTTGGGTGAGGTAGCCGACATGATTGTATCGATCAAGGAGATTATGCTCTTCTCTGTCCTGTCCATCAACAAAAATCTTTCATCATTGAGCAAATAAATGTCAGGCTATGAGTTTGATCAAGGTTGATTTACCTCAGCCTGAAGGTCACACTAATGCCGTCACTGTTCATCAGGGGATGGTGATTGAAAAGTTAGTAAAAATTGGTTTCTCAATATCGTAGCCAAAACGAACATCGTCAAGTAGTATCGTGCCCTGTGTCAGTATTAGGGTTTTTCCTTTTGAAAAATCACGATGTGGAGCAATCTCGTCTAAGGTATCAATCAGCTTGCTAATATCTACCCGCTGTTCGATCCAACTACGAGCACGATAGCTCATCTTTCCGATCTCTGCTACTGCCATCGTCCCCATACTCACAACCAAAATCATATCAGCATAACTCATTGTGCCAGCAATAATCTGTGTCCCCGTCCAGAACATAGTTCCTACGAATCCTAGCATGAGAAAAAACTCTGCTCCATCAAATGAAATTCCTTGTCGGCGTTTTTCTCTCACTTTGTGTACGTTCATCCTTTCCATTGTCTTCTCTATTTTAGCAAGTTCGTATTCGATTTTATTGTTTTGCAAAATCTCAATCCTTGCTTGCAGCCATTTGACAGATTGTCTCCCGAGTTGAGTATATCGTTCTTTCGATTGTTTGCGGTGATGAAGCTGACGACCAGCAAACAACGATATCCAAAAAACTACTAAAGCAAGCAAAATAGTAATACCAATAAGCATCCATCGTCATTGGTTGATAAGAACAACCAGAAATAGTGAAAAAAATATCACTGACTTGAATCCCTCGCCCACGATATCGATAGTCATGAAGAGTCGTTTGTCCGTCCCACTCGTAAATAACGAAATCATTTTCCCCGTACCCAGTTTTTCGTATTGATTGTGATCGCTATGGATAATACGAGGCAAGACAGTTGAAAAAATTGCAAGATGCATATGTCTGAATTCCCTAAAAATAAGTGGCTTTCGTATCGTGAGAATCAATACTTTGACCAGAACTAATCAACCCACGACCCCCATCCATACTCGAAAGAATTCAGGCGTATTGTTTTCTATTGCTCATACGGCATATTGGATAGTATACAAAACCCCAGCACTGATCACTCACAGCATCCCATCATGGAGAGCAACATGAGCACACGATTTTCGGACTGTACGAAGTGGTGCGATATAGGTAAGGAAATGATGAGAAAAGAACTGTTTCATATGAAAAATAACAAGAAATCTAAAACTATATTACTATAGTAGACGAAATAATGTCAATATTGTGACATGTTTTCTCCTAAAATACCGTCTGTACTTCGACCATCTTGGCATATGATGTAGGTGGAAGGAGTGAGTGGAGGTGAAAATTGGGAGAGATGTGGTTGAGACAATGATATAGAACGATGATAAATGAAATATATCATTAGGATTTTTATCTACTGAATATCTACTCTTCAAAAACAAAAAAATAATCATACGAATCAGGTCATGCGTATTTCTTTTCCTTATCTGTATGAAGCAGAGATCCTGTGTTTTTTATACACGTTGATCATTTTGGATATTCTTTCTAAGAATTGGCTTACTTGTTTGTCATTTAATTTAATTCAAGTCTCTTGAAAAGAATTTGATAATGATTGATTACATATAGTTCATACTGTCTTTCATAATTGTTTGAGGTGTTGAACAAAACGCGTTATTTCAATTTTTTTACTGTAATCCTTGTTTAAATATCATGTTTGTTTCCATGTTCACTTATGGATATGTGCTGCTCAATATACTGAAAAACACTTTTTATCTCATAGTTTTAAAAACTGTTCTGCTATATACTGATCGCGCTCATTTTGGGCACGTGGATTCCTTAAATCTGTATGGCCGTCAGGAACGTCAACTGCAAGTACTTTAAGTCACAAACTATGAGCATGTTTTGCAATTTCTTTGTAATTACTATGTTCTATTACATCGAAATTGCCTTTATCAATATCGTCTTGTAGTGATGATGGAATTTCTAACGCAACATATTCTAATCACTTCTTTTTCATTATATCAAGTGCTTTTTTGATAGGATCTATATGCATAGTATCTATATGCCCTTCTCACCATACCACAAATTGGTTATTATCGTATAGATCATTGATAGTCTTATCTAAAGTTACTCATTCTTTGAGAAGTGCTTCAAGTTTTTTCTCCTGATTTGGGTCATTTTGATACTCATTTGTTTCTTGTGAGATTTTCCTTTTTAAATTAACTAAATCTTGATGAGCTTGTTTTCTGACATCATCAGGTACAAGTTCTTGATAAGAGTTTGTTTCAACAGACATTATGATAGCGATAGTAATAGACTAAAATAAATGCTTCGGTAATATGTTTTCTGAGAAATTCTAACACTTTGGCTACTTATTTCATACAAATTTGTATTGTTACAAATCCGATTTTTTCATTATACTCAAAATTTTCTAAAAACAAATTTTTTCGTTGTTTTTTCTTTATATTCCTAAAGCTTATCAGCTGATGGTCAGTGTCAGATTTGTTTTTATCATAATCTCTTGTCAACAAATCCAAAAAAGTCTTGATTTTCTTGGATCAAAGTCTTATTTTGTTTTGATATTCTTGGACTTTAGGTTTTTTTATCACCAGAGAGATAACTATGTATCAAAGAACAATTACACACCATATTCTCAATCATCGAGGCAAAGGGAAAGTGATTGTTATCTATGGAGCGAGACAAGTCGGGAAAACAACGCTATGCAAATACCTCATCAAAGACAAGCCACATGTCTTGTCAGTGACAGGAGACGATCCTGATCTTGTTTGATTTTTGGAATGAGCTGGACTAGCGACCTTATGAGATCGATGCAAAGCATACGACACTATCTTGATTGATGAAGCACAAAAAATTCGCAACATTGGAACGATACTCAAACTTCTTGTTGATAATAATAATGACAAACAGTTTATTGCAACATGATCAAGTAGTTTTGAGTTGGCAAACAATATCTGCGAGCCACTCACTGGTCGTACAGTCACCTTTCATCTCCATCCACTCTCACTCTGGGAATGGGGAAATGATATCCCTCTGCATCAACGTCAAAGCATGCTAGAAAAGAGAATAATTATGGGCATGTATCCGACCACCATTATTGATGATTCTATCCGTTATCTCAATGAATTATCACAATCATATGTATATAAAGATATTTTTAGTCACGAATTTCTCAAAAAACCAGACCTGATTGTCAAACTATTACAAGCTCTTGCATTGCAAATCTGATCAGAAGTATCAATCAATGAACTCTCCAGGCTCCTGTGAGCAGACAACAAAACTGTTCAAAGATATATAACATTACTCGAACAAGCATTTATTATTTTTCACCTTCCTTCATTATCTCGCAATCATCGTAATGAAATCAAGAAAGGGAAAAAAGTATATTTTTGGGATTTGTGAGTAAGAAATTCTTTGATTCGCAATACTAATTCCGTTGCATTGAGAAATGATGTTTGATGAATGCGAGAGAATTTTGTCATCAGTGAAAGGATAAAACACATGAGCAACACAAACACTGAGCAAACAGCATTATCCTATTTTTGGAGAACAAGAACACAACAAGAAATTGATTATATCGAAGATATACAATGACAACTCACACCATATGAGATCAAACGATCATCACACAAAAAATCATCGCTGCCTTCATCATTTTCTTCACAATACACGACCAATCCACTTGCTATCATCAATCCTCAAACAATACGAACATACACC
>JBGTAD010000099.1:0-3769 GCA_041750055.1 Candidatus Absconditabacterales bacterium
AGCAGATCTGCATCTTTCTGCATATTCTGATCTACTGCTTTTCTAGCTTGAGACGCTTTACTATCTACTTGTATAAAAAATTTACTCAACATAAATCCATCTGCGTAAGCAATCTCTCCCCTATTTTTAGATGTTTTGTACTCATCAAAGATGGATTCAAGCGCTACTTGAGGTGAAGCATAGCTCTTATCACTATTCGTATCAAAAAGAACCTGATTTTTATCATTGATTGTTCATACATATATCTTTCATTCCTTTTTATAGACATATTTTGTGATAATATTCTCCTTTCACCTAATAGTAGTCTTGTAAGAACACGGATAGATCATTCAATCTTGTAGACATCCATCGAATGTGCCATCATTATTTTCTCGTAGAGATACGGCATTTATTTCCTTCCCAGGATCTCTATATCATCTACTATTAATAGCACCCAGAAAATTCTTATTATCTAAGATATTCTGTGTTGAGGCTGCATCAATAGCGCCTGCCGCAGCAGTAGAACTATTAAACATCATTTTAGTTCAAGCAGTGATCGATAAACCGAATATATTGAATGGTAATACAGGATATGATTGGGTATCTCCTTGTTGCTCTGGTTTGGATTCGATCAATACAGCATCAGATATACTATCAAAGCTGATACTATCAGCATTTCTATTTGGTCACATCTTGTTGGTAATAGCAATCCTCAATTGCTTCACTATACTAGATGGAACATGATATTGACTCAAAAATTCTATTATTTTTTCATCTCATTTTTCACCTTTCTTGGCTGTTTCTATATCCTGATCATTTCACTGATAATTTTTTCAAGACATTCACTGACATAGTGATAATATATATGCCATGTTTTTTGTTGTCAATTCATTCGTGATTATGATTTCCTTTCCGCTTGTATCTGTCAGCTTCAAGGCACGACCTTCTATTATCTTGCTGAATGTGATATTCTTTTGTTTGCAGGCGGTTTCTATGATTGATGACATAGCCTTCAGATCAAAAAGTGACCCGTTATTTGCGTTCTCTGTCCCCCTATTCAAGGATAGTAATGCCTCATTTTTTTGATTTTCATGAGGTAAGAACTCAAAAACGCCGACCAGTTTTTGATATATGTCGCTGGTTGATTGTAGGACAAATTCTTGATCGATAACGTTATCAAATATAGTAGTCTCTTGGGTTTCTTTTTGAAATCAGATTTGTTTGTTGACATGCTGTTGCAGGTAATGTTTGACCTGATTACGAATCTGTATAGGAATCGATGTATCTGACAAGAACGATGCCATTGGTTTTTGATTCACCATAAGAGCTTCAGACTCATGAGATGAGAAAACATACTCACTACCATCAGATGCTACAAATGTTCAAACCGTATGATTACTCTCTGTTACTTCACGTACGAAGTCTTGTGTCAACGAATATGTTTTGCCTGTTCTCACGATCATCCCAGCATCTTGGAGCTGATAGAGCATGAGAGAGAGTGCTTTTTGTTGTACTGATTCATAGTCATTATTGATATTTTGTTGTGTGCTTTTTAGCTGGTTTATTTTATTTTGTTGCAAAGAGACTTCATATGATCTAGGTCCTTCGCGATCCATACGATCTAATTTCTTTTGTTCAATATCAATTTTTGCTTGTATCATCTCATTTGCTTTATCTTGCGTTTGCAATCCGAGATTGTTATTGGAGTCCAAACGAGATACATAGCCTAACAAATTCTCGACAGTAAATGAAGTCTCTCCTAGAGACAAGACTGCTTTTGCTAGATTATATGCTTGTGTTGGTTTTCCGTCCGCATTTTTGATAAACATCCTACGTAAGACAGGCTCATATTTTTGAAAATCAGAACGCGTATTCCCCAATGATTCAAGGGATTCAAGGGATTCAGCAGATTCTGGAGATTGCGGAGATTCATCAATAATCGGTGATGTAAGATCCTCAGAATTATCGGCAATAGTTTGAACAGGATCTGTTGTATTATGAGTATCAGCTTTTTCTTCCACTTTTTTACCTATCAAATTTCAAAGGCCTTTTTTGACTTTGCTTCGAATCCCACACCATCCACCTTCGATCAATGCCCTCGCCGCTGCTGCGCGCTGTGATGGATCAGGTATGAGATCTTTGAGTTGATCTTCTAAGATCTGACGCTTCGCTTTGAGCTGAGGCATACTCAACTCAAAAAGCTCTCCTTTTGACACATGTGCATGGAGGATTGCTGATCGGAGAGAGTCTTTCTGTTTCTGATCGTCTTGACGGATAATATCTTTCAGTGCAGCAGGAATAGTATCACTTTTCGTGAGTGAAGTCAGAATTTCTGATTTGAGTTTGTTTTGTTGGTCTGTAGTAAGTCTATTGTAATCTTCCATACTCTTCACCTCTCATCGTAGAGCACTATTGCGCTTGATAGTCTCAGGATCTTTTTCGGTCTGGTTGGTATACGCGTCAGCTTCCTGTTTTTGGAGTTGTTGAAGTTCCATGAGTTTGTTTTTGATTTGACTTCTCAGAGGTCTTGGGATATCTTGGTCTTGGAGGTAGTCCTTGATAGATCTATCATCAATGAGGAGGACATTATTACTATCTGTAGTGAAGACGACTCCTTTCTGTTCGAATTGCTCATTGAGAGTGGTGATATTATTGTTGATAGTATGATTTTCTTCTTTTTCCTCTTTTTCTTGTTTTTCTTGTTTTTCTTCATTTCCTTGGTGTACACCCAACACAGCTTGGATTTTTTGGATCATTGCATCGTCAGCTCCGTTTTTTTGCATCAAATCTATAATTTGTTGGGTATTTTTGCCCTGAAATGATTTCATCCCTTGCATCTTGCTGAGTGTCTTATGTAGCAAGGCCTCCTGCTGACTGCCTTTGATCAGACCTTTGCCAGAGACGAGTCCGGTCGTGAGACCAGTCAAGACTGCTACCTCTGCATATTCCTGGAGAGTTCGCTTTACATCAAACATCGCTCATTGTACATTATTAGAGAGTATTTGTAGTCATTTTTCTACAGTCTGTTGCATAAATTCTTGTGTGACTTCTCATCATAGTTCTTTGGATAGATTCTTGATAAGGACTAAGGAGAGCGACTGTAGTCACTCTTTGCTAAATGATTTCATCAGCTCTCATCAGAATACAGCGCTATTGGGACTAATACGCTCTAGCGCTGATGTCACTCATGAGCTACCCAATGCGAACAACATCGCATCCGACGATGTCAGTCAGTTTTTGAGAGCTTCTTCATAATTTCTACCAGAGCTGAGAATCATCGCACTCGTAAAAAGTCACCCACTAGCTCACATGATAGGTTTGAGGATTGCTCATCATTTGAGTAGTGCTAACATCTGTACGATACTTTCAGAAGTCTTGGGGACCAATCACTCTCGGTTTACGTTTCGTTGATCGTCAAATAGTGGCTTATCGAAGAATTGAGCCTGATATTGTTTGAGAGAAATATCATCACCCAGTTCGCCTATTTTCTTCATTTGATACTCTACTTCTAGATCATTTGGTCAGATTTGTATCCCTAACCATGATCATATTGTTCTATTTCGTCATCATTCTATCGCACTAGCTCACATCCTACCTGTTTTTAGTATATTAGTGCCTACGCCTACTGCTCATCTCCAAGCTCACCACAATGCATTCACGCTCGTCTTGAGTCACCAGTCACTGAGAGTTTTTTGTATGTCATCACATTGCTGTCCAACTCAAATAGGTCAAAAACCAAGAAACCCAGCGCTAGCGCTGGGTTTCTTTCAACTGCACTTTAATTGGACAG
>JBGTAD010000100.1:0-5952 GCA_041750055.1 Candidatus Absconditabacterales bacterium
TCATCCATCGTGCTGACATGATATCACTGGAGTGAACACAGCTCTTGTAGTCCGTCGATTGCTTTTCCTTTGCCGTACAATATGATGCGCATGATGTGGATGAGTAATAAAGATAAAATCTCTCTACCAAGAGTATACAAAATCTGACCCAGATATTGCAAGCCTCTCATCAAAAAATCTGTCACGACAGTGAGGAGATACTGTCATGATTTAGCTTTTATGGGTAATAAAACATACTGGATTTTTATCCAGGTGAGTCCAGAGGCGAGTCCAAACGTCTGTCCAAAGGCGTATCCAAAGGTCTATCAAATATAGGTCCATCACTAGGAGTATTATCATCCTGAATAATTCAAGGATTATCAAGGTTTCCAGGGTTTTGCGATGGGTTTTGCGATGGGTTATTGTTAGGATTAGGATTGTTATTATTAGGATTTGAAGTGGGCAATCTTGATCATGTTGTTTTGTCACTCGTATTGGTCGCAGTAGGATATCACTGATCACGCATGGGTCTAGGATCTGAGGTGATGGAGCTGATGGTTAGTGACTGTACCAAGAATATCATCATCACACTAGACAACGCGATGATGATTCATCGTACGATATTGATGAGTTTGGTCCTAGCGTCTCCTTCGTCTGCAAGCGATGCTCATGACAGGATATATCTGACTCACTGATAGATCGTGAACGTGATCGATAGCATGATCGTGATCGATAGTAAGAACTGTGTAATCCTCACGATCAACGGTGCTTGAGCACTCAGGAATGGTCATCAACCGATGTTGATATTGGTACCTCCTCTGAAGATAGTATTTCCTACAGCTTCTTTGGTATTTCCGATATTGATGACTTGTTGGTTAGCGATAGAGTTTTGGAAAGCTTGCTCCAGGAGATCAGCTGCCTGTATAGGCATCATGAAATATCCTGCCAAGCAGGCGCATCATCAGATCAGGGCTCATCGTATTCGTTTGCTCATGAGGTATGAGGAATTAAAATGTACAGTATGATATGCCTTCGGCGACCACCTTTTTGATAATTACGTCATTGCGAGGCACGGAGCAATCTAGTTCTGGTTTTTTCTGGATTGCCTACCACGGCGGGAAGGCTTCTCGCAAAGACGATGGTTCGAATAGTAGAAGTTTTATCTGATGTTGTAGGAGTCCAGAGCATTATAATATTCTCTTTGAATAATACGTTTGATGACTGGATCTTTGAGGAGGAGTTGTGAAATACATTGACTAGTCTTTATTTCTAGTTCTTGATTTCATGTCACTATATTTGATCAGCATTCAGTTCGATATCATTCATAGTGTTTTCTGATAGTGGGACTTTGGAAAGGCCTTTTAAATGCAAACCCGAATGTATTGTCTTCTGGTTGCATATCCATAGAAAAATTTATTCTCTCTCTATAAGGTTGTGATATTATTTGGTCTTCTTTCGTTTCTTGAGAATTGGGCCAGGAGTCATGCTGGTTAATCGATATTCTTGTCTTTACATTATCAAAGGGTACCGAGAAGTCTTGTTGTATCGTATTACTATCGATCCATGCATCTAGTGAAACAGAATGTGGAGATCAACCAAATTCACAGTATGCACCTGCATTTTCTAGTGTATTCGGATTATCTTCTGTTTGCCAAATATCTAGCGTATCTGTGCTTATATGTTTCTCAAACTTTTTCTCATTTGTATCATCGCGCACTTCACATACAAATTCTATTTTTCTTTCTCATTGTATGAGATTGGCTAGACTCTCAAAGGAGGCCTTTTTAGAAGTTTTTCTGTAGACAGCAGGTGCCAAGAGATATTTGAAGCGAGGGTTAGTAGTTTTGCTGTACAGAGTATTGATCTGGGTACGTAATTTGTATGAGCTGTATGAGAGATTGAGGATTTTCTTAGCTAGTTGTTCATCTTGTTCGGTAGGGACGTATTCTCCTACTTGGACTGCAGATACTCACGAGATGAAAAAGGTACTACAAATCATCATAGATACTAGTAAAAAACGTAACACCATGGATATGATAGACAATAAAAAAATTAAATGATGGGATTGTTATGTATTGTAGTCATACGAAGGAGTCTATTTGTTGAACTGGATTGCCACACTTCGTTCGCAATGACTTACTTCGAGCAGTACGCATTATGCGATGATTGTTGGAGTATTTTTGAGATGTTAGATACACTACATATCCTATATCCCCGCAAGCAAACTATCTGCTTCTTGAGTGTCTTGCTGAGCGTGGAGAGCTTCTTGCTGTTTGATTTCGTTAACTTTTTTGATATAGCCCATGTTTTGTCGTCTCAAGAGATATTTTTTCTTGATTTCGAGTTTTTTCTCTTCGTATTTTTTTTCGATCTCTGCGAGTTTATCTCTTTCTCTGACTAAGATGTCGCTGAGTTTGTTGATCTGTTCTTGATTCATCATCGGCAAAAGACTGAACCAGCTTTGTTTTTCTTCTGGTTTGTCCATAGATCTAGATCTGAGTACCAGCGTCATCAGCTCAGGCATACTTTGCAAAAACTGCTCGGGTATCGTATATTGCTTTGCTACATCTCGCAGATCTTGTGGGAGATGTTGTTTGATAAGCATTTCGTAATCCATAGTAGCGATATAATGATATAAACAATATAAATGAAATGTACTTTTACTTTATCATACGTATTTTGATACAGATTGCAAATTTGTGTCAACAGGTTGTGATATTTGGTCTATTTGTGCCAAAAACTCACGCTCTGCTTGCTGTTCTTCTTGTTTGTGATAGAAGTCAGCTTTTTGTTTAATTTTGGGTACTTTTTTCATATTATCGCGGATTTTTTTGAGTTCTCGCCGTGAGAGATGTTTGACTCTTCAGCCTGCTCCTGGTAGATAATCAAATGACATAGTATGATATATTATTTATTTTTGTTAAAAATTCGTGATACTTCATCTGCGTTGATGAGGCCTTTGTCCAACAATCTTTGGGTATACTGTGCTAGTGTGATCATTCATTGTTGGGTGCTGGTAGAAATAATATTATCCATTTGTTGGATTTCACGTTTTTTAATGTTGTTGCGGATGGCTGTAGTATTGATCATGAGCTCATATAATCCGATCCTGCTATTACCTGCTGCACTCTTGACCAACAACTGCGACTGTACACCAATCAGAGCATCAGAAAACCTATCACCGATACTCTCTTGGATATCAGGAGGAAAGAAAGAAATAAATCTGTTGACGGTCATAGCAGCGCTCGAGGTATGAAGTGTGGAGAATACAAGATGTCCTGTCTCAGCCATACTCAGTGCGGCCTCAGCCGTCTCTCTATCACGAATCTCTCCTACGAAGATAATGTCAGGATCTTCACGCATAGAAGCTCTCAGTGCATTTGCAAATCATCGTGTATCATGACCGATTTCTCTTTGGGAGACGATACATTTTTTGGGTTGGAAGACAAACTCGATAGGATCTTCAACGGTGATCATGTTTTCTGATCTTGTCTGGTTGATATATTCGAGCATCGCTACCAGAGAAGTCGATTTTCCAGATCCTGTTGGACCTGTTACGAGATATAGTCATTTGTGTTGAGAGAGGATGTTTTGTTTGATACTAGCAGCGATATCACTAAACATCAGCTCCTCAAGTTGTTTGGCAGCATTATTGACTTTTCTCATGACTACTCAGATCCTCCCCGTCTTGAAAAAGGCATTAACTCTATAGGCAGTACCATCATTGGCGATATACGAGAAGTCCGTATCTTTATCTCCTTGAAATTTCTCAAACCTCTTGGGATTACCATTCATGAGCTGTTTGAGGATAATCTCCATTGCTTCGTTAGTCAGCTTTCAGGCTTGTTCTTGTCTCACGACTTCTCCGTTGATCCTGAAGGTAATAGCCTCTCCTCCCGAGAGATGAAGATCAGAAATAGAGGGGTTGTTAGCAATCAATCCCAGGATGGATTCTATGTCGATGCCTGCGTTTTCTATGATCATCTAGTGGTATACAGATAGTAAAATGTTACTACGAATTATTTATATATTACTTCTTTTTATCCAAAAAGCAAAAAATCTGACACAAAAAACAAAGTACTTACTAAAAAAGTCTCCTCATACGCGGGAGACTTTGTTTATTCATGATTTTATTGTTGTATAGTATCTCAGACTGCGTATATCGCACAGCTCTCTTCTCCTTCATATGACCCAAAGATCTTGATATCCATAGATCTGAGTTTAAATCCTTTGGGGAGAGGGATTTGGTAGAATGGTGTTAAGTCGATATTCTCGATATATTTGTACTGTTCACATATGATATGACCATGATCCCCCGTATCGATTTCATATACGGTGGCATTATAGATACCAGATATTTTTCTAATTTTACCCTTTTTGATCAGTTCGTTCAGATTTCTATTGATTGTTGAGATATGTACATAGGGATAGTTTTTTTTGATACCGGCATGTAGTTGTGCAGCGGTGAAGTGTGTGTTATGCAGATGACTCATGATTTCTGCCTGGAAGCGTGATTTGTTCATGGGATTAGTATGAGGTAGAAAGTAGAAAGTGGACTCTTTTCTCAATGTATGTTTCCTACGATACTTCGAAAAGACCCGATATATGACCCTTTGACGCACTCATTTCTAGTAACTCGACTCTCATTATCTTTAGTTTCCTTTATACCTTATACTTTCTCCTATGTTATCCAAACGTGTACGCATATGCTTCGAGTCCTGGCTGAGATACACGTAGCTCGACTACATATGGAGTATATTGAGATGTCTTGTACAATGGATAGAGGGTATGTGTAGTAACGCTGAGTGTCTGTGTTTTTTCTCCATTGACGATCACCTCTACGTCGATAGGCTGACCAGTAGCAGAACCCAAGACCAGATTGACCTCACGAGAGTATCATCTCAGACTCAGTGATCATGTCTGACTTTGCAATACGATATGCTCGGGATCACTATTTCGTGTTCATTGAGTCCATCGTGCATAAGAGTCAGGGTTTTGTATCCCGTTGAGTGCCGCATATGCTGCTGGTGAGTAAGGCTGCACAGCCCTTCTTTCCGTACCCAGATACGTCTCCGCTGTCTGACGACGATCTCATCATCACGTCGCATCTGCTGGTATAACTGTCTGTGATGGTTGCTGAGATCATGATAACATCCCAGCTTCTTGGAGCAATCATTGAATCACGAGCTCGGTCTCTTCATACTCTCATTCTCCGAAATGCGTATATCTTACGATACCATTAGCATCGATGATATATTTGGCTGGTCGATAATTATTCTCATAAGCTCTCCATGTCTGGAAGTCGTTGTCCTGGACAATAGGATATAACAACCCAAAATCTGATACGGCTTGACGTACGTTTTTGATATCTTTTTCGAATTGAAACTCCGGAGCATGTACTCCGATGATCACGAGTCACTGATCAGCATAACGATCGTGCCACTGCCTCAGGTAGGGTAACGTGCGTATACAATTGATACAACTATATGTCCAAAAATCTATGATCACGACTTTGCCACGTAGTTGCGCCAGAGAGGTATATCATGATGTATTGATCCGATTGGTCAGTCAGGCGAGTTCGGGAGCAGGATACGATGCGTTATAGAGTTTTTTGATTTGGGAACTGATATTCTGAGCGTTAGTATTGGATCCTTGAGTATTCTGGTCAACCTGATCACTCTGACTGGAATTTTGGTCAGATTTCCCTTGTTCTTGTTTGTTTTGGATATAGGGATCAAGAATAGACTGTTCGATCCTTGTCACATCAATAAATCCGGCATCGAGAATAGCAATTTCGATTTTCTTATCGAATCACGTGATGATTGATAATCCTGTCAGTAAGATAATCACTGCTAAGATCGTCTTGAACCATCCATTTGGATTGGCAAGTCGTCTGACACGTTTGACTATTCGAATACCGCCTACTGCCAGGATAAAAAGCATCAACCCAATACCCAGAGCATACAACACGAT
>JBGTAD010000101.1:0-8924 GCA_041750055.1 Candidatus Absconditabacterales bacterium
ACATACTGAGTCAAATGTACAGTTATAGACAACAATACGGAAGCAGTAAACCTATCTAAAGCCGTCATAGACAAACTCAATCTATGATTACTCATTGAAATCAGACATTGAGATGCAAGCACGACTAACATATCGACCACATATAGCTGACTCTATATAGCTTCAATGGTATTTCATAAACATCAAGGAAGTATTATTGAAAATCTTTGTATGCTATCAAATCATAATATACCAGTCCTCACAAGATCTACCCAAGGAGTACGTGAACTATTTTACAAACCAATATCCCAAAAACAATTAATCAAACACTTTAACATATATGATGAATATCATCCACAAGGAAAAAACCCTCTCATAAATTATTTTTATTTATGTTTCAGCAAACATTTATGAACACATCGCAACAACCAAAGCAAACAGAAAAGCAGAAAATAATACTCTTCCTTTGATCACTATGATCTTGAAAAACGACACTTGTTCAACAAATTGCTCAATATCTTATTCAATCATGAAAAGAAGTAAGTCTCATTATTAATGATATAGGAACATTCAACATAGATGCTCAACGTTTATCACAATATGAATTAGAAGCACTTACTCAATGATGTATTTGTTGTGATGATAGTGATAGTTTGAGACAAAGTCTCCAGAAAAAGAAAGAACAATGAACCAAACTACTCATGATCGAACCAACGGGCATAGCAGAATGAGATAATATTATTGAAATGGCTGAAAAATTATGATTTGAGGTCAAAGTCATATCATTATTCAACATCGCAGCATATGAAGACAAAAGAAATCAACAGCTCAGGGAATTACACACAGCACTTGCTGATATCGTATGACTCACTCATACACAATGACATAATACTGAAGCAAAAGCATTTGCTGATGAAGTAATAAATATTAATTCCACTGCAAAGATTGTTACATTACCAGATCCTTCACAAGAAAGAGTGATTATAGCAGATGTCTGAGAACAAATCTACCTTGCTCTGACCCAAACAGATTCAACAAAAAAAATATATCAAAAACCTGACACCTCTCATACAAAACCTAAAGTAAAAAGTATACAATGATGAGAATCCACATCTATTGAAAACCTCGAATCAATAATAACTATCATATGAATGCAAAACATACAACGTGCAAAAGGAGTGGTCTGTGTTCAAGGAGTTCTTATGAATTTTGATATTGTAGAATGAAGAAGCAAGATTACAACAAATCCCTATCATTGAGAAACAATTATCCCATATATGAATATCATGACATCCGAAAAACTAACTGATCAACAAAATGAACATATATATAATATTATAAAATCATGAAATTCTTTATCTCAAATACCTATTACTATGGCTCCACTACTCACTCAAGAACAATGAAGTCAAGCAGTAAAAAAACTTGTAGAACAATATAATAAATACATGGAATGATATAACAAAAAAATCTGATTAGAATCACTACTACAAACAAACAATAATCAACAAACAGTTGATAGTATTTGAATATTAGAAAAACAATTAAGTGAATTGTGAGATGCAATGAAGTTTGATAATCCATATATTTGGATCAAATAAAAATATGAAGCATACAAAACAGATAATAACAAGAAAATCATAACAGTCTGAGATTTGGTAAAACACTGTGCTCCTGAATGATATATCTGTGGCAAAAGATTTTATTTTCTCAATACATATCTAAAAGAGACTTATAATCTTGATCTTGCAAGTAAGGAGAATGAAAATATGGAAATCAATATATTGCTCTCAAAAAAAGAAATTATTGAATCATGAAATAATCAAGAATATATGAATAAACGAAATGAATATGAATATTATGAAAGAAATGGAAAAACAGCAAAACGACAAAATTATAACAAAGATTAAGAAAAACAACCACACGTTTTATACAGAACAAAACGGTGGTTTTTCTTACACATCAAATCCCTTGAATCTCTACCCTACTGTCATATATTCTTATCAATCCTTACTCATTACTACTCGTCATGACATCTACTACACCCATCATCTATGCACTCCTGAGCGTGACTGCAGTCAGCTTTGTTTCTTTAGTAGGATTGACTATTGTCGGTATCCGTATCACTCGTCTCAAGCACCTTCTCATCTATCTGGTAGCACTCTCAGCAGGAGCATTTTTTGGAGATGTATTTTTTCATCTGATTCCAGAGATGATACACGAGGCAGGCGGACGGACGATACAGATGTCTACGATCATCATCAGCGGATTAGTGTTTGGGCTGTTTGTCGAGAAGATCCTCAGACGAAGACACTGCCATCTGCATGACGAACACCATCACCATGGAAGTCTCGACGCAAGTAGTCCCCACGCACAAAATCACAAACACTCACACGTCGCACATATGAGCATCACCGGAGATATCATGCACAACCTCATCGACGGACTCATCATCGGATCTAGCTATCTCGTGAGTATCGAAGTAGGTATCGCCACTACCATCGCTATCATCCTACACGAGATACCCCAAGAGCTGTGAGATTTCTGAGTACTGGTACACAGTGGCTATAGCATCCGCAAAGCACTGCTCGTCAACTTCCTCACGGCTCTGACAGCTATCATAGGATGTATAATCGCACTCGTAGGAAGTCAATACGTAGCTGAGCTTCCTCACCTATTAACACCCTTTGCTGCTGGTATGTTCTTGTACATTGCTGGATCAGATCTGATTCCAGAATTACACAAACAAGAAACCCTCACACAGTCTCTCATACAAATCGCTATGTTTATGATCGGTGTAGGACTGATGGCTTCTCTACTATGGTTAGAAATCGGATACAGTCATTAGGCCGGATCATGAAGTCAGATCATGAGGTCAGATTTTATTTTATTGATCATATCGTCAGACAGCGACATTCATGAACACATCAAATCATTATACAGCAGGCAAAAAAATCGATCCCACAAGTCAGTCAAAACCTGAGCCAAAATCTGAGCTACCCATCTCACAAGACTTTGGGAAAATCATCACTAAGATATGATATCTTATGATCCATTTATAGATATCCATATTACTCATGCAATTATGAATATCCATTTATCAAGATTTTGGGCGTATTATTACAGGATTAGAGGATGCTCACCAACCAGGAATCCTCAACTACGATCAGACAATGACATCAAGTATCGTACAAAAAATTAATCAAGCTTTTTCATTCATCATATCAGATACAGCAAAAATCGATATCATCAATATGCTGAAGGATGACGAGCAACACCTTATCCTGACAAATCACAAAACCTATATAAACATACCACTTATCCAAGCATTATCGCACAATATCAGACAAGAATTTGAAATTTCTAATGATCCATCTCATCGACATACTATCGTCTGACCACGTGTTACCTATGATCCAGTATTTAGGATGATAGCTAGCTCATTGAGTAATCTCCTGCAGACAATACCTCAGACAGCTAGTATTCAGCAAGCTTTTACAAGACTTCAAAAAATCTGATACTCTCAACATCAAATTAATCAATTTAAACATGAATGTCTCATGTGATTTGGTAGAAGCTATAACAATGTACTTTCCAAATCTTGACTCATATTCCTTGCTCCCTCTGGGACAACAGAACCCATCGATAAACAAGGCAAAATCATCCTTGCTAGTGATCAAGAACTCCCTGGTTCTATGAAATTGATTGAACGTTATGCAACAACATGATGATCTGCTACGATTATCACCACCGATGAGAACTTTGAAACACAACAAGTCATCATACATACTCATGCTCTCACGAATACATGATTACAAGATCTTCTGGATAATAAATGAGTCATGCAAACAATAGCAGATACAGCTGGCTGAACAGTCAAGGATCAAAAGACCATTACAACGATGAAACAAGAATGAAAAGTATATCAACTTCCCATAAATCAAATCTTACAACTATTCGCTATATAGATTCTTGCAGATCAAAGAGCGTCACTCATATGTCCAACATCTGCATCATCTGCTCCAATCACTGATGCCCAATCGCTACCGTAGCCGTATTGATCATCGGATGCCATCATACCGCATCAGCCTCTCGTAGCTCACGATCTATGAACACCTCCAGACGTGGAAGTGTGTCAGATTTTTGTTCTTTTTGATCTTGTTTTTGCTGATCTTGTTTTTGCTGAGCTCGTTGGACTTGTTGTCGGTAATGGATGATCCCAAACAATGTCACACTTCCAGGAGTCACCCCCAAGATCTGTTGCATAAGCTCTGGAGAGCCAAAGGTCAGATCCTTGAGTCCATGCTGACGGGAAAATTCGTTGATGCGAAGTTTTTTATCGGCACTCAGACAGATGAGAAAACAACGTGATGGATCTTTTTTGCTGATGAGAAACAGGTTCTTGGTATGAGCAGCAGGTATCTGAAGATCCAAATCATGCGACTCTTGTACAGTAAATACGGCAGGATGCTGATATAGCGTATAAGCTATCTGATGAGCATCCAATCGATGATATACGCTATCTTCACGAGACATTAGGATAAGACATAAGAAACAATACTAAAACGCGATCCACTGATACGAGTGAGCTATTGCGTATAGGAGATATAGCGCATATACTGATATCAAGAGGTATCAGATTTTATTTCAGATTTTGAACCTCGTCATACCAAACAATACCAACATCAATACCACCACACTAAATAGCAACCCAATCGAAACCATCAAATTATCCGTACTCACGACCACACTACGCCCTGTATACAAAGTAAATATAAACCAAGGCAAGCCCAAACAGATCAAAATATCAAACGTATTCGAACCTACTGCATTACTCACAGCCATAGCAGCCTTGCCTTTGCGAGCGACTATCACCGATGACAACAAATCAGGCACCGAAGTACCTCATGCTAAGATCGTGAGCGCGATAATGACTTGTGGCACTCATAGAGCTTGGGCCAGTCACACTCATGACTCTACCAACAAATAACTCAATGCGATGATATATACGATAGAGATCGTAAACACGACACCGTAGGTAGAGGGTTTTTTGTCAATGTTAGGAAAGGTATATGCGATGATATCTTCGATAGCTTTGAGTATAGGTCCTATGATAGGAATACGGCGTTGAGCCTGTTCTTCTAATTCTTCTATCTCTTGGGCAATATCGACATCCTCCTGGACAATCGATGTAGATTTGCGAGATCTCACAAATGACGGTCGATACGCCAATACCACGATATACAGCGCGTATGCCAGCAGATATAGCCCAGCCTCTCGTCGATGGATCACTCCATCATAGAACGTGAACAGCAAGATCACGATAGAAAGTACGTAGAATCCCATATCTCTCATGACTGGCTGAGGATCGAGTACGGCTCTCCTGACCAGCGCAGTCGCTCATACGATCACCAAAATATTAAACAAAGCTGACCCAATGATAGTACCAGCTCAGACTCACTCTTTGCCTGTCTGTATCAGCGCAATCACCGCAGTGAAAAACTCTGGCGCACTCGTCCCGATAGCCATGAATGTAGCTCCTGCTACGTCTTCGGATAGACGGAGTTTCTTGACGATAATCTCAAGACTCTTGATAAAATACTCATCACAGATCTTGGCAAGCAGATAGAATATCACCAATAGCGCCAACGAATATCACAATACCGACAAGATCATGAATGAATAGATATATATAATAAAAACATCTCACAAACGTATGATTCTATACATATCTCCCCAAAAACTATCAAGCACATTCCAAAGATCAGCACAGTACGCACTGCATACCCAATACAATACGTTGACTTATTTGATAAAATATCTTTAAATAGGAGAGGGTGATCAGTAAGGTGTAAATGTATTTTTATATTCTTCACAAACCAATACTATGAATTTAAGAAATCTGTTAATAACATGAATTGCTTCACTCACAATGACAGCAGTACAAGCACAAACAAATAGTAAACTACTCAATGACCTCAACAATCTAGAAAAAGATTTAAATCTAAATAAAAAAGAAATATCTGAATATAAATCATGAAATAATGATCTGAGAATCATCAATACACAATGACTAAATTCACCATACAAATCTGCAAAACTAGATGATAGATTTACTATACGTTTTGGTACTCCATCAGATACTGTGTGATGGGATAAAGAGACTATAGAAGGGATAAAAAATATACTTGAGCAAGATCGAAAAAGCAAAGAAGATCAAGAGGATAAAGAAACAAAAGAAGAACAAAAAAAATAGAAGAATTTAATAACCTCAGAAAAGAAGTTTTCGAAAAAGCAAAAAAGATGTATCTAGAAAACGATGGATCTCAATTTTTTGTATCATGAGACTGAAAGTCAGAAATCACTATTTCAAAAAATCAAGAAGGTATTTATCTTTTAGGATTGAAAAATGAGAATACTATTATGAATAACAAAAGAGTTTATCTATTTATAAAAGATAAAGAATATGATTTAATCCCACGAAGCAAGTATGATATTTCTTGATATCTAAAAAAAATTTTATTAGAAAATAATCGAAAAACAAAATAGCCAACAACAACAACAAAGCTGAATCAAACCATAGGTCAGCTTTTTTTCTTTTTCAAAATTCTTCTGATCTCTGTGTTTTTTGTTTTCTTATCCTCCAAATCTCTATAGACATACTTGATTTTTATACCTCTTTTGAGTATTGAGATGATAGTATTTTAGCATTGATGATTCATAGCTCATGATCACTATCACCATAGACTCCCAGCAGCACACCTTTGCTGATCGTATCCAAGCAGCATATTATCTCATAGGCTCCATGATACCATCTACACCCAAAGGAAATATCAAAGAAGATCAACTCTTACAATTGTATGAAGAAACTAAAAAAAACTGACAGACTTTTGATTCAAAAGAAGAGTTTTATTGATATTTGAATTCATAATGGCTCTATATAAGAGAAGAATTTCTTCCTCTTTCAAAAAAGATTATAAAGCTATCAAACACAGTCCCAAAATTTGTGAAAAATTGGAAACAGCACAACGTACTTGGAAGATTGAAAGCAGTTGCCAGACAGTTTCTCTGACCATCAACTATCTGGAAAATTATCACATTTTAGAGAGTGTCATATCTTCCCTGATGTGTTACTTATATACACGATCGAACACAAAGAACTCGTTCTCTATCTTCTCAGAGTATGATCACATAGTGAGTTATTCAGATAACAACATCTAAATCATCATCTAAAATAACTAAAAAAGCTGAACCGAATTATAGGTCAGCTTTTTTATTATGTTATAAGTTTCTTTCCGTCAGTATTTCAAACTCTTCTGACTTCTATGCTTCTTGTTGCTCCCTCTCCTCATGGAGAAGGTTGGGATGAGAATGTCTAACCCACACTCCCCTCCATTTCCATCTCTATCAGCTTGTTCAGCTCCCCTGCATACTCCAGAGGGAGTTTCTTGACGACCGGAGAGAAGAACCCGTTCACGATCATTGCCATCGCTTTTTCTTCTTCCAATCCTCTCGACATGAGATAAAACATCTGTATCTCATCCACCTTGCCCGCGCTTGCCTCATGAGCGACTGTCGCAGAGTCATTATCTACATGGATATGAGGTATCGTCGTACTGATCGACTGATCATCCAACAATAGCGCGTCACATTCTGTCGAGTTGATTGCTCATTCAGCAGTTTTTTTGATGTCGACAATACCACGATATGTTGCTATTCAGCCGTCTTTGGAAATAGACTTGGACACGATAGTTGACGAAGTATGTCTACCGATATGGATCACTTTGGATCAGGTATCTTGATTTTGGTGAGCACCAGCGACGGCGATCCCTAGCATATCTGTCTTAGAATAGTGTCATTTCAAGATCGAACACGGATACAGCATCGTCGCACACGATCACAGATTACCATTGACCCATTCCATATATCCATGATCATCGATGAGCGAACGCTTAGTATTGAGATTGTAAGTATTCGTAGATCGATTCTCCACAGACGAGTAGCGCATCTTTGCATTCTTACCTACGAAGACCTCTACCAGTCACGCATGGAGCGACTTACGATCAAATTTGGGTGCGCTACATCCCTCGATATAGTCTCATTGTGCATCATCTTCGATAATGATGAGCGTATGTTCGAATTGTCCTCCACCATATGTATTCATACGAAAATACGCCTGCAATGGCTCATTGACGATCACGCCCTTGGGCACATAGATAAATGTACCTCCCGACCAGACAGCTCCGTGCAAGGCAGCGAATTTGTGATCATGAGCAGGCACCAATTTCATGAAATATTTGCGTACCAGGTCACTATGTTTGTGTAGTGCTTCTGCCATATCTTCGAAGATCACTCCCCTTTCTGCTCGTTTTTCTTTGATCTTGTGATAGACATTCTGGCTATCCATCTGTCCTCATGCTCACGCCAGATAGCGACGCTCTGCCTCTGGGATTCATAGACGCTCAAATTTTTGTTTGATCTCAGGATCGACATCATCTCGATCAGTACGATAGGTCTGAGCATTCTTGGGCTTGGCGTAGGTAACGATCTCATCAAAATGAAGTCAAATCAGACTCGGTCACCGTGTCGGCATTGCTTTTTTTTCGAAGATTTCTAAGCACTTGAGACGATGCTCGAGCATCCATGCAGGTTCGTTCTGATCAGCAGAAATCTGACGCACCACATCGGGAGTCACACCAGTCAGATACAGTGAGTATTCGATATCATCAGGAGTTTCTAGAGCAATTTTGAGAGTTTGTTCGGACATGAGAGAGACAATGAGCTAATCACTAAAAGTATCCCCTATCATACCAAAGTATCTCCCTAAAATCAAGCAACAACAAAGACTCAACATAAAATTAACAGAAGAAGAGAAAAAACTAGAATAAGATTGTCTCAAGACGATTTTACTTTTTACACACATATACGACGAATAAATTAGGAAA
>JBGTAD010000102.1:0-3516 GCA_041750055.1 Candidatus Absconditabacterales bacterium
TCATAACGTAATTTCTTGGCCGACGAGGCTTTTTTGCCAACTTTTGCAGCCGGCAGGCAAAAGTTGGTCCCGCCGAAGGCGAATTTACATTAGCAAAATATGCTTCTATCAAACAAAAACATCCATTGACATCAGCAAAAAAAAAACTATAATCCTGATACTATTCATATGGGGATGTCCTTGGATTTGATGAGGGAATCCGATCTGTATGAGGTGCCACGTCGCGATGATCGTACCGCGAATTCTTAATCGATCAAACAAACACGCAAACTCAAAAAACCTTAGACTCCAAGCTGCAAACGCTTACGCTTACGCTGCATAGTCTCCTCCCCTAGTGGGTTGTATTACCCTGTGGAGTGATCTCTCCTGAATCTCCGGGGCGTAACGATGGAGATACCCCCTGTGATGTGCACATCGAAATCATGACGAGCCTGTCTGTTGGCGACACATGAGCCTGATGTATCATATCCCTAAAAATCCCACAGGAATCCAATAACTGACTATCGTGGTAGTACAACATGCTTATCTCTCTTAGACACGGGTTCGAATCCCGTCATCTCCACCAATTCACTACAATCAAACACTACAAATAAGGCGGAGTATGCTTGTCAGGCGCTCTTATCTGAACCACCAAAGAAATCTCATATATTATTTCTTTGGATGATTCAGTTATGCAAAGCCCATTGAGAAACTGATATTACAAGCATAGCGAAGGAATATCTGATTTCGAAACAGGCTTGGTGTAATCGAGTCGGGGTGATACCG
Source organism: Candidatus Absconditabacterales bacterium (assembly GCA_041750055.1). Taxonomy (GTDB): domain Bacteria; phylum Patescibacteriota; class Gracilibacteria; order Absconditabacterales; family Absconditicoccaceae; genus JBGTAD01. Next base: position 766 of record JBGTAD010000102.1, read on the forward strand.
AATAGCCTTATAATAAATAGCTAAAAATATCATCAAAAAATCTGACACTCAAGTACGAGAAGGTCAGTTTTTTTGTTTTTTTCGTTAAAATAGAAATGGGTTGGTGTAACATCAGACACGCAAACAACGATGAGAGACACAGTCAGAGTGATACCAAATAGTCTTGATTTGATAGCACCAAATCCTCAACAATTAATATTTCAGAATATTTCAAAGCATAACAAGATCAGATTTTTTATCCCTTTGCCAAAATATATACGATGAATCGACTTAAAACTACTCGAGCACAGCTCACAGTCACAGATGTTGTCCTGCTTTCTATCAGGATCTTGGTATGAGTGATGATGATCTCATACGGATTACCCAAACTTGTTGGGGGTCCAGAGAGACGAGAAGCACTTTGATCCTCTATGGCTTTCTTAGGGATCAGTGAATGATTTGTTGTCTGGTGATTTCTCGCAATGTTTGCAGAGTTTTTTGGTTGATTGATGCTCATTCTCGGTGCGTTTACAAGATTTGGTGCAGCAATGATTTCTTTTACCTTTGTGATTGTTCTTATCGTCCAAGGACAAAGGCTCGGAGCGGATCCAGAGAGGATTTTTGAGCTGACCAAATTCCTCGAAATCCTTTTTTATCTCTATGCTAGTACGTTTTTTCTCATCAAAGGAGCAGGTAAGATGAGTCTTGATCGTCGTTTTGGGTTATGTCTTATTGATACATATACCAAATCATGCACCAAATAAGTATTCTATACGATGGCGATTGCCTGTTGTGTAGTCGCTTCCAGAAATACGCAGAGCTAAGAAAAAAACATCGTCTCACACGATATGACATCTCGACTCATCCTGACCATGTGGAGCAGTATCGCCGTCTGGGCTATGATGCAAATGCAGGGATGATTATTGATATTGATGGGACTATCTATCATGGTGCCATGGCACTGACGGTACTCAATACATTACTGGTAAGTCATCACTGGCGAGATAAGATCGTTTTATCAGTAGTGAAGAACAAACAATCCGCAAAAATAGTCTATCCTATATTATTATTGATGAGAAGGATTATAATAAGATAAGAGAAAAACTATATCTTTAGATGATTGATACTGTTATTTACTTCAGAGTTTGTAAATAAATCTCAATCACTTTTTCTGATATTTTGGCGTATAATGCTGTATCCATGTAGATTGGATAAGGTATCTAAAAGCTGGTAATAAGAGGTTTCATATAACTCGTTTTACTCCAAAAACTAAGGGAAGAGGATTTGCTGAGTGAAATCGCTTGTCAGATTAAATTTCGACCTATTTGTATGGTAATTTTCTGATGTTTCTTTGTCTACAATAAAGTCCATTAGTGTGACCTTATATCACCTTTTTATCATATTATCCATTAACTCCTTTATTTTTTCTGGTTCATTATCTTGTACTTCTACAACAATATTAAATTTTTTCTCTATGGCGATATGTGTGAGTATATTTCAAACTTTGTTGATATTTAATACCATATTTTTGATTCCATAAGAGTTATTCTGAGATAAGACGTACATGATTTTTCATGGATCTATATAGAGGTGTGATTTTATGTAGGTGTTTTCGATGTGACGTGTTTTTCAAGATGCAAATCACCCTGCGACAATAATGATCTCTGGTTCATCATGAGTAAATGGTGACTGCTGAAGGATCTTTTCCACATATCATATAACATCATCATTACTCAACTCTTGTATACTAATTTCTTTTTTGAAATATCATGAAAAATCGGTAATTTGTTTTCGGTATAGCTCAATAAGTTCATCATATAGGTCTTTATTATTAAGTAATTTGTTTCAAAAATAGATAAAAAATGGTGCTTTAATATATAAAAATTTCATTAGTTTGTCTCTATTTGGCATCTGATGACATTCACCTAGATTATCAAGGTAGTCGCAAAATTTAATCACAAACGCATTTTTATTATTATCTTGAATAATTCTTGCCATCATGCTCTCCCATCTTTCATATGTATTCAGGATTTTATCGTCATGTGTTGAATAATCAACTAATGATAAAATCTCATCGCTGTATCACAATTCTTTGAGTTTCTCTAATCTCATGCTGCCATCCTCAATAATGTCATGTAATAATCAAGCAATTTGAATTGTTTCAGAATAATTGTATTCTTTTAATTTTTCATAAACTCTAATGGAGTCAAGATATGCTGGCATATCGCTTCATTTCCTATTTCAGGTGATTTGAGATTTTACTAGTTCTAATGATTGTTTAATATCCATTTAATGAAGATTATGAAATAAATTTACCCCTCATCACTAATATCAATTACTTGCTTTCTATCAATTTTCTTTTCCATTTTTTTCTTTTTATTCGCTTCTTGTCTCAACGCAGAGAGGCTCAGAGATCTTCTCGATATCCAACTCAATTAGAATTATGCTCTAGTGTCTATTTGTATATCACTACTTTTTTGTTAGTGAATGCTTTGAGTCCATCGGGTCCGTTTTCTTTACCATAGCCAGATTTTTTGACTCATCCAAAAGGCAGTGATGCTTTGGATCAGGCTGGTTGGTTGATGAATATCATACCTCATTGGAGCTCAGCAGCGACGCGTTTGCATACATCGACGTCATCTCCACATACCACCGCACTCAGTCACAGGTCATTGTTGTTTGCTATAGCTATGGCGTCATCGATATCTTTGGCTTTGATGATACTGGCTACAGGTCAGAAAACTTCTTCTTGATAGCATCTCATGTCGGCAG
>JBGTAD010000103.1:0-2164 GCA_041750055.1 Candidatus Absconditabacterales bacterium
ATTTTGAAGAAGTATGTAAAAAAATACAGGATTATTGTGATAAACAGGTGGGAGAGAGGGAAGAATATGAATCAGGAACGATCCCCCCAACCCCCTTTAGAAGGGGGAGCTCAGATTTCACACTTTTTTTCCAAGCTGATACACGACAGCAGTCAGTAGAAGTTCTTGGATTCTTGAGAAATTATTTCATCAAAGATCTCGACCTGCTCGCAGGCAAGGAGAACGAGTTGGCATTTGCCTTCGTGACAGACTTCCCACTGTATGAAGTAGATCCTGAGACGGGAGACTTTGCATCTGCTCATCATCCGTTTACCAAACCCAAACTCCAAGACATTCCGTTCGTTATCTGACTAGGTCAAAAAGTATTACAAGGCTGACAGCTATCACATGAGGATAAGCAAGGACTTGCGGACTTGAGAGCCGATTGTTACGATTTGGTACTCAATGGATATGAATTAGGATCTGGAAGTATTCGTATCACTGATCCTGTCTTGCAGACGAGTATTTTTGCGATCTTGGGACTGACGCAGGAGCAGATTACGGATAGATTCTGACATATGCTCAAGGCGTTCTCATTCTGAGTCCCGCCGCATGGAGGATTTGCGTATGGACTGGATCGTGTCGTGATGATCTATGCTGGCAAGCCCAACATCCGTGAAGTCATCCCCTATCCGAAAAACAACCAAGGTGTTGATCTGATGCTACGTGCGCCTGGTGAGGTAGATGAGAAGATATTGGAAGGAGTGGGAGTGAGAGTTGTAGAGACCGTCAAGGACGGGCACTAAGAATATCATTGATCAAATGGTGACAGGAAATTATTCGAACTCTTGCGTTTTTACTCTTTATACAAAGTAATCATGCTAAATACACTGCAAATAATCTTGCAAGAATTTGATAGTTTTGTTGTAGACTTGCAACAACAATTTCAGTCTGATCTTATGAAATTATTGAAAACAACTCCGGAAAGCATACAACCAAAACATAAGAAGTTCATTGATACATTGATGGAAGAACTAAAAAATTTATCTATTTCTAGAAAAGAAATTGTAGAGATTTGTTATGATTTTGTTAAGCACGTCCCTCCAGACTATCCATTACTTACTGATGATGCAAAACAAATATTATCTAATAATCCTGATGGATACGTTGAAAATAGAATTCAAGACAACAAACAAAACCTTCAAGATTATGTAAATGATAAAATAAAAGATCTCAAGATTTCTATATGAAGTTAAACTTTCCTGATGAATTCTCCCCGCATCTGAGTCTGAGTCATTGTGTGTCATGAGGACAAAGTCTTGCTGACGCAAAGGATCAATAGCCATGGTCACGAATCATGGGCATTTCCTGGAGGACATCTAGAAGACGGCGAGGAGATTATTGATTGTGGACTTAGAGAGTTACAAGAAGAATTAGGTATTGGGTTATACAATCCTTTCGTCGTTCCTGTAGTGACGGATGATATTTTCGAAACATTGAACAAACACTACGAGACGCACTACGTCCAAGGCAAGTATACCTGAGATCCTATCACGATCCTAGAGCCACAAAAAATGTATCAATGGGCACGGCACAACTGGTCAGATTTACCTTTCCCTTTGTTTCTTCCTCTGGAAAACTTAATCAAAAGCTGATACCATCCATTTGTGAAGTAAAAAAGATCTAAAAGAGACTAAACAATTCTAAGATTTAAATGATAATTAAACTCACATCATGATCGTGACCATCCCCACCTACCGATCCCAGCTCTATGACAAATACCAACACATCTATCCCGACTTTGAATTCATCAAACGATGACCAAACAATAATCCTCATAAAACGAATATGATCATCAAGACTACGACAGGTGAGTTTGTTAAAATTTTTTTGGACTCAAAGCAAGGGATTCAATTAGCAAAACAAGAATATGAGTTGTTGCAGTTATTCAACGAATTTGGCGAAACACATGATCAGTTCTCTGGACCAGAATTACTCGGCTTTGCACTAACTCCTTCTCCGCAGATCGTCATGTCTGATGTGAATAAAGGATCTATGGATTAGAAATCCATAGGTTTGGGTATGGTCTGAAAGACCTATTCACCCTCAAGTATGAATGTATTATTGTCTTTTATGTTTTCTACTCACGATCTATGGTGTTCTAAATATTCACTTACCATACTAT
>JBGTAD010000104.1:0-7982 GCA_041750055.1 Candidatus Absconditabacterales bacterium
GTAATCTCATTTTTTTCTTTCACTTCTGTATCTTCAACAGTTACAATTTCAACATCTTTTATTTTTGCGAGATAATCCTCAACCTTGCGAACACTCTCGAATATATATCCCTCTGGTCTGTCATTTTCCTCATAATGGTTATCTTCGTCATTTTCATATAGATATGATACAAGTGTATCAATTTCCTCAATCATATCTTTTGATAATGTTCTGCATGTCATTCTGTTTAATTCTTCAATCTCTTTGTTTACAGTTTCAATTCTTGATATAATGCCCTCTATGTTTTCATAGTAAGTATGAAAATCATAATCAAGTACAATTACTTTTTTTATGTCTTTATTATAATAATCACATTGAATATGGTAGTCATTACCTGCTTGTACTTCACTCACTGAAAAATCTATAATAGATAATCTTTCAAGTTCTGAATATAATTGAATGGTATCTGTTACCTCGCAATCATCTCCAATCACCTCCAAGCTATTATCTGATATAATTTTCTCAATCTCTTTTTTTAAATCTATATTTTTTGTTTGCATATTTTTGTTATTTTTTTAGTTTAATCCAACCCATATGCAAAGCTATAAAATAGGTTATTGCTATCATGTTTGATATATCCCTTAATCGTGATGTCGTGTATTGTATTTTATTAATTTTACCAACTGTATATCTCTGTCACATCTAATCCATTCAGTAAACAATCTCTGATTGCTTCTGCATTTCCAATAGCACTTATACCAAGCATAGCCCTCCCATTGATATTTCCAACGCACCACCAACACCCTTTTTTATGATTGTAAAATGATTGCATATAATTATTGTTTAAAATATTTATTAAAAATAATATCTGTAACCTCTAATACATCTTTTATACCTTGCATGTAGTCATTCCAACCTATCAACCCTTCATTGCTCTGATTTATAATATCTTGTATCATTTTAGAAACTGTTTCTCTAAAATACCAGTCTTCACCTTTTTTCAATAAATCTATTTCCTCTCTTAAATTGTTTTCGATTATTTTTTGCATATGTTTATTTATTTATTTTTGTTATTTTTATTTATCCAACCCACAAAACACAACACCACAATTAAGGGATATATCTATTACATAGTCGATACTTTGTATCTCCTATTTATTGTCAAGGTAACATGTCTATATCTACATTTATAATTATATACCTTTGTCATGTAGTGTCAAGTAATGACATAGGGAGTTATCCACATTTATGCAATACAATACATCTTTGTAAACCTATCAAGTGAACCACAGTTCACGCCATAACCTTTGTCAATCGTCTTTACTTTACTATGTAAAGCATTCAATCAGGGATTAAACACTCAAAGAAGTAAATTAAAATTCGTGTCTACAGTCAGATGTCAATAGCTTTGTACTCAATCCATAACCCAGTTATATATCAATACATGGCATTGACTGTATCTATGACCCTGTGTTTTGGGTGTCAACCATTCTCTCTAACCATTCCCCAGCCAATCACTCTCCCCAGCCCCATACTTGTCCACAATCCACGACCATATCCCCATACTTGTCCACATTCCAGCTCTAGAACTAGACCAGTCGCACACTTTAACCTTGGTTTCTGTGATTTCCACGTTTTGGGTGGTGGGTGTTTTGGAGGAAGAAAAGAATTTTTCTGGGGGGACACCCCTAGGATCAGAGGGTAAATCTGTAAAAAAGTTAACACCCCATATCTCAGAGATATTTTTGGAGAAAAAGTCTTTATCTAGTACTAGATCGTTACAATGTATTCTTTTTGATTTGGGAGAGGGAGAAGTTAGGTAATAAAAAGCCTTCTCCGTATTTTTTATTACGTTTTGTATTAGGCATGGAGGACTTTTGATCAATGTTATCGGTACTTCGTTATGTTTTTTGACTTGGTTGTCGGTTTTCATAAGGGATGCACTAATGTTCTCAACATCAGCACAAAGAAGTTTCTTTGTTGGCCTGGGTAAACTATCAGTAAGGTTAATCCTATTGGATTTGAGTGCTATATACGAGGCCCCTGTTATATATAACGCCTACTGATTCTTTTAAGAGGATAACTTTCGCTCCTCATTGGAATGGACTGAGATAACTCTTGAAAATGATTGTGGAGTGGGTACCAGCTAAGAGCTGCCCTTCCATGCTGTCAATTATGTTCCTATGGTGTTACTTGCAGTGATCGCATAGTTTTCCTACAAACCCATAGTGCTAAGTGTTTTATGCTTTTCGGCCGGTTTTACGTGATTTTCGCTTGTTTGATTCTTGTTGACCGAGTATTTACATACTGGACATCTTAAATGAAATATCGGATTTCCGTTTTTATTCTTATATTTAGATACTTTTAGGACTAGAACTCCACCCCTATCTCTTTCTGTTGAACAACAAGGGCATTTTTCACCTCCTGAATAATATCTTATATGTGATATTGGCTTTGGCATAATTTTTATATGAACACAAAATACTCAACCTATATTTCTATAGAATTGAGCATTTTGCTAACTACCAAGTCATTTGGGTTTTTCCCATTTATAGTATATACAACCTCTTTCAAGGTGTCAACGCTATTTGTTAGTAGTTGGTAGTTGTTCATGTCTACTATAATATTCTGATTGAAAACATTTTGCAAACTTTTACTGATTGACATGCACAAATTTTAGTTTCATGTTGTTGCTTTGACAAGTAATGTCATGTTATATTTATATCAATGACAAAGGAATTATCAAAACCAAAAGACAAAGAAATAAAAAAGTTTAAGTTTGATCCTGTCGGGTTTTCTATGTTTGGAGAAAGTTTTACAGGATATCAAAAAATTGAGGAGTATCGTGATTTAATACAACCTTTCAAGGAATATTACTATGCGAGGAAGATGGAGAATTTAGAGTCAAAGGTTTCTAATATTGTAAAAGAATTTAATGACACACTAAAGACAGATGAAACTGGAGTTAGAGAGAAATTCCATCCATATACTTCACAGCTGCGAACATGGAGAAAGAAATGGGATACAGATATATTGGATTCAATGGGAATCATCGTTCCTGCCGACTCAACAAAGAGTCATATCAATAAAGTTATAAAGACCAGAGTTAATGAAGATACAAATAAATACTTCGTGCCTGACTACAATGATCTTGAGAGCGGCATTCAGACTCTTGGAGGCGAGCTGATCAATGAGGCATTTGTCCAGATGGAGGATGACAGGAAAAACTCTGAGGATTATTCATCAGATGAATTGATGAAAAGAAAAAAGCATGTGCTGGATATTTTTTCTGGCGTTTCTAAGATGGTTCAAGGGAAAGCCAATATACTTTTGAAGGCATCTGCCGAAAAGAGGGAGGAGGCTGGATTCATTTTGGACTTTATGAGGGCAGCTGCATCCGGATCTTTAAAACCGGATGATATTGAGGATATGAAAAAGATGTATAACAATACCAGCCATAATATTAAAGTAACAGAAGCCGATGTTAAATAGACAAATAAAAGACTTAGCTGTTTCAACAATGGACAATGAGTCAAAAAAAAGACTGCTTGATTACATGATGTTGGAGGCAAGATCAAGAGCTGACATCACCGTCTTTGCAAAAGAGATGCTTGGTATTCCACTTAATCCCTATCAGGTGAAATGGCTGACTCGAACAACTACTCCGAGAAGTCAATGGATGGAAAAGTTTGGTGAGGAGATACCGGACATTGGTGGTCTTTTATATGGATCAAACATTTCTGCAATTGGAAACCAATGTATTCATGAAGATGAATATATTTATACTAAAGATGGTATAAAAAGAGTTGGTGATTTAAAAGAAAACGACATAACTATTACAGGTAGAGCTAGAAACTTTCATAGGTTTGAAGATGATATATACGAACTATCATTTTCTAATGGAATAAAAATAAGAACAAATAAAGAACACCCATTCTTTGCATCATCTGGTGATAGAAGAAGAACACCAGAAGGAAAATGGCTTAGACTTGAGGATTTGAAAGTTACTGATTATGTTCAGTTTCAGAAAGCTGATGATTTTGTGCATGACTCAATTAAAATACCAGAAGCAAAGCTATTTGGTTATTTGTGTTCTGATGGAACTTTAACAAAAAAACAAAGTGTTAAATTTACAAATATAAATCCATTATTTCTTAAAGAAGTTGATGAGATTAGTCAAAAACATTTTAATGTAAAACCAAGATGGGTTTCAAAAGGAAAAGGTTTTGATATATTTCTAAAGAAGAATATTGGTTGTAATTCAAATCCAGTTAGAGATAGATTAAATGAGTTATATATAGATGATAAGAGTTTTGGAAAAATAACAACTGGAGATGTTGATTCATTAAAAGAATTTATAAAAGGATATTTTAATGGAGATGGTTATTTATTAATAAGAAAAGCTAAAGATAGGAGAGGTTGTCCTGAAATAGGTTTTGCAGTTGGAGATAAAAAAATAAAAGCTTACGAATTACAATATATATTATGGAGAATAGGAGTAACATCTTTTATAAAAGAAGAATGGATGTCAAAATCTACAAAACATTTTTATAGAGTCAAAGTAAATTCTAGTGATACTTCAAAACTTATTGATATATTAGATTGGACAAAGTACCCAGAAAAATTTGCTAAAGCTAAACTAATACATAATACAGCATCAAGACATATAAATAATGATTGGATAAGAATAAATAAGATAACAAAAATTGGTAGAGGTAAAGTTATAGGTTATCAAACAGATACAGAAGAAATAATTTCATATTCAGGTATGCGTTCCCATAATAGTGGAAAAACTGTGGGAATTGCAATCAAACATATTTACATGAATAAATACAAGATTGGAATGAATCTTGAGGGAAATCTTATTGATCAAACTCACTATGGAACAATTAATATTTCACCTCAATCTCGTCAAACTAAGGCATGTTATGCTCATGTTAAAAACATTTTGAATGGTGGATTTGTGATTGATGAAGATGGAAAGAAAAGATTGAATAAGTTGCATCCTATAATGCAAAACTTTTTAGTTGGAGAAAATGTAAACTTGGGTGAGATTAGATTTGCAAACAAGTCAGTTATGTATTCAGTGCCAACTGGACACGACCAGGCTGCATCATTGGCCGGTGCTCAGTTCGGTTACATCTCATACGATGAGTGTTCGCAATCAATCCACTTGAAGGAGGAGCTTGGTGCGAAGATTACATCACGTTTGATCAGTTATGGAGTATGTTTAGATTTAATTGCGACACCGGAGGTGGACTCTGCATCTCATCAGTTCTATATGCGACTTGTTAGACAAGGTGAGAAGGGACAGAATGGCTGGTGGGCTTTGACTGGTATGGGTATGGATGACAATATCTTTATTCCGAAAGAACAAAGAGAGAGAATCAAGGCAACACTCTTGGCTACAGATAAAAAGAAATACAGACAGGTGGTTATGGGAGAGTTTGTTACGACTGGAAAGAAATTCTTTGACTCGGCTGAAATAGAAAACATGTGGCAGCTTAATAGCAAAAGACATTGTAAAGATGGTGGAAAATATTTATTGGTTGCTGACTGGGGTATGGCTGACAATGGCGACCACTCTGTATTTATGGTTATGGATTATACTAATTTCCATATGGATGGAAAGATAGATATTGTAAATCATGAGTCAATTCAAGGTGGTTCACCTCAGATGCAATTTGCATTACTTAGAACTTTATACGATCAATATACTTGGTACGATGAGGATGGGGTAACTGGTCATAAACCAATATTTGTCATGGATGCTGAGGCACTTGGTGGTGTTGTTATTAAGAAATTGCTGACATTGCTTAATCCTAAGGCGTTTGAGATAGAAAAAGATGAAGCATTGTTTGAAACAAGAAGATTAATGTCATTTGGTCGTGAGTATATTGAAAGTGAAATTGACGGAGCTGTTATAGAAAGGAATCCGAACTACGGTTCTATCAGATCCTACTACATAGAAGAATTAAATGAGCAGTTGGGAATTTATCACGTTGAAGATGTTAAGTTGGAAACCGACTTTGTGATGACACTTATGATGGGCGTGAGTTACATTTCTAAGAAATTTAAGAATTTGTCAAGCAAGACAGTAGCTTTTAACAGATTATCAAGTTACAATAACAGTATCAGGAATAATAATAAAAATAAATTATAAATAAAACAAATGGGCAATCTAGCAATTTTTAAAAAAGTATTCACAGGAAAAGAATTGGATGCAAGAGCATACGAGCTTGCAACCTACGTGAAAGAACTGGATGGACAATTAAATGCTGAGCACGCAAGAAGGCTGTATGGAGATGGAGTATATTCTGGGTATAAGACATTGAAAGAATTTTATAAAGGACAACAATGGTCATATAAAAAAGAGAATGGTGCAACAATGAGAACATACAACTATGTTTTTACTGTTGTTGAAAACATGACTGCCTTTCTAACAAATGAGGCACCTCAGATGTCATGTCCACCTAGAGATATTTCAAATGCTATAGAGAGAGCGATTGCCGAAGGAAAAACAAAATTGCTAGATGTTATTCACGAGGAGAATCATGTATCTCTTGTTTTCCAGAGAGCAGTTAGAACTGGATCAATTCTAGGTGATGCTTTTATCTTTGGGCCAATACCAACTTTTACTACGGAAGATGATGGAACAAAAGTATTTGATAAAATTAGATATTGGAATATTGAGAAACCGGAAACAATCAGACCTATTTGGAAAGATGAAAACTTTTCTGAGCTTGCTGGGTTTATAAAGCAATATAGAATTTCTGTTGTAACTGCAAAAAGATTGTTCAAGGAAGAAATCGATAAAAATGGATTGGTTGTACAGGAAGATTATGATACTCAAAACCCAGGAGAGATACAAAAAACCGGAACACCGATGTGTACAGTTTGTGAGTATTGGGATGATAAAGAATATTTGTTAATGTTCGGGCCAGAAAAAAAACCTGTTCATTATATAAAACATGATTGGGATTATATTCCACTGCAACATATTCCAAACGTACATATTCCAGGCGAAGCTGGTGGAACATCTGATATTGAGCATGAGCTTGATCCACAACAAGAATATAACGAGAGAGCATCTGATATGGCTGACATTATAAAAGAAATGTCCAGACCAGCTTATTGGGGTAAAAACTTGGATAACTTAACTGAGGTTAGATCTGGAGAAACCGTAATCTATCAAGTTGGAGATGATGGAGATATTCAAGCCATGCCTAGATCCGGTTCTACAGTTGCGATTGAAACTTATTTGAATGACAGAAAGAATGACATGATCTCAATCTCAGGACTTAACCAAGTTCTATATCCTGGTGCACAGACATTGCAGGCTACAGGTCGTGCCCTTTCTGTTGTTATGCAAGGAGTAAATAATAAAATCTCACTTAGAAAAGAGTGGTGGATAAAAGCATTCAAAGAAATAAATAAATCTATTCTATTTTTATCTGAAATATATATTCCTGGTGCAAAAGAATTAATTGGTGGGTATTATAAAACTGATGTGTTCATCTCATCTGTTCTATTGCGTTCTGTATCTGATGAGATCAACAAGTTCCAAGCAAAGATACAATCACTTACTACAACTCAACAAAATGTTGGTATACAAAATCCTGGTCAAGAGCAGAAGCTGATGAAGGAAGAATTGCAAGACGAAATATTGGCTACAGAAATTGCAAAACAACCTGGGTTGTTACATCAAATATTACAAGAAAATATTGCTAAAGCTCAACAAGCTGGTGGAGCTGTTGCCGGTGCCCCTGGTGCAATATCATCTGAATCTGAAAATGCACCTGGAGAAAATCCTCAATCAGGTCGAGGTGTAGCATCACCACTTTCTCCAGAGGGGGCTATTAAACAAAAAGCGGCTAGAGCCGGAGCATCAACTCAACTAAAAAAATAAAAACATATGCCATCAATACTCAAAAAACAAACAACATTTAACATAGCAAACGTGGTTGCGAATAGTGTTCAAACTGTAAAAGAGATAAGATCAC
>JBGTAD010000105.1:0-2229 GCA_041750055.1 Candidatus Absconditabacterales bacterium
GAGTGGGAGACAGGGTTGGACGCCAACCTCATTGCTGACGAGAGATTGCCACAGGTATTTGGTAGTGACGAACTGGTAGATGTATTGTTTGCAAACGACATCATAACACAGCATGGCACAGTACTCAATACATATCTACAATCATATCTACATAAACGATGATCCGAATCACGACAATCACAACAAGTCCAAGAAATATCTGATCTCATACATCATAGCAAATCTCAAGACGATATGATTCATAACCTTATAGATCTATTAGAAAAAAGTTTTGCTATCAAACTAGAAGGAACAAACTATCAATATCATTTTTCTTTGATCATCTGAGAGCCTGTGTCCCATCAAGATGAGGATGTGTTGGATACTCGATTTTCTAGTGCGTTACGACCATACAGTATCATGGGACGACCTGATACCACACCAGATTTGACGAGATTTTATCCTCATACCATTGTACAGACCTGATACGACACCACATTCAATCGAGTCACAAAAATGATCATGATGTGATTAGCGAATACCTGACTACTACCCTTCCAGCAGATCTATCTGAATGGCATGGTGCAAGACTCCAAAGGAAGAAAGTTCAGTAAGTCTATCTGAAATGAGATCAATCCCAGCAAGATCATACAAGAATACGGCGCAGATGCTCTGAGAATAGCTCTGATCATAGATTCTACACCAGGAATTGATATACAATTTCGTATAGAAAATATCCAACAATATCACATAGGGATCAAAAAAATGCGAAACGCTGCTAGATATATCCGATCAACTCACATCTCACAACATCCTGAAAAACAAATCTCTCTGTCAAATATCTCTCAAGAGATCGTAACTCGTATCGCACAAGCCAATGAATTTGATATTTGGATCCTACAAAAATACAACCAAGTCATCGAAACCATATCAATATCACTCGAGAAGCATCAATACGGACAAGCATGTCAAGAACTCATCCATACTATGTGGTATGATTTTTGTGATCGATATATAGAAATATCTAAACAACAAACCTGACCCATCACCTGATTAGTGAGCATCTACATCTTATGAACTACCCTCAAGCTCTTGCACCCATACGCACCATTCGTCACCGAACAATTGCGACAACACACATGATTTGAAGGATTGCTAGGTGTCTGCACATGGCCTGTCTGCATTACTCTACCAGAAAAAAACTACAAAATCAATCTCCTCATGGATACTCTCAACACGATGAGAAACCTCAGACAAGAAGTATGATCCAAAACTCATGAACAGATACAAGCCTATATCCAATCATGAACAGATTTCAGACACTTTGTGGAGAAATATGATACCCTGATCAAACACATCGTCAAAGCCTCATCAATCACCTACTACCAACATGGAGAGAAAATACCTGATGACTATACGACACAAACGCTTGTTGATCTTATCATCTGAGTCAAAGGCATCATAGTCATAGACAAAAAGACTAAAATCCAACAATACGAACAACAGCTCGCTGATGAAAAAATGATACTGCAAATCATCAGAAACTCATTGGGAAATCCCGCCTTTATGGCAAGTGCATCCAGCGAACTAATACTACAAAAACAACAAAAACTAGAAGAAACCAAACGTCATATGATAGATCTAGAATTATCTATCACCAAACTCAAATCATCGAAATAATTAGCAAACAACCCCACTATCACGAGATTCACATCATATACCTTACATACTACTAACAACGTTACCATGTATACATCTCATACGAACCAACATCCTCGATATCGTATTCTATGATGGTGATGATACAGCGTCGTCATCTTAGGCGCATGTCGGACAATCCGAACAGTACAATCCTCATGGTTATCCTATTATACAGAAAACTTGCTACAATATAGCGATCCTCTATACGTACGAGCATCCTCTGGCCTCAATCAATACACATCGTATTGTCACCAACGCCAGGAGCTATGCTTACACGTCGCTCACCAGCAATCAATCAGCAATATCATGCGAATCAGCAATATACAATATATAGGAAAAAATCTGACAAAAGCATATTATACCGACTTATATCAATCTATCGATTACCTCACGTCTCTCTCTCCATATCGAGCTACTCCGTATATCCTGAGCCAACACCTCATCCCAGCTAGTACTCAAGCACCCATATCTCAAGCCCTCAAAGAACAATCCCGATCTCAAACAGCAATGATCTGAGAAAAAGGGATGAAATATACCTGCAATCCAAAT
>JBGTAD010000106.1:0-8713 GCA_041750055.1 Candidatus Absconditabacterales bacterium
GCTTATCACAGAGAAATGCCTTGTTTCTATAGTAATTACTGAGTTATATGTACTATGTAGATCAAAAAAATCACTTTGTTTTTCACAAAACGGTCCGCCTGTCGGCGGACTGTTTAGTTAGCGAGTTGGACAGCAATGGAATTATATAACAATAATGAGACAGTGTTTGATGAAAAAAAGATTGAGGCTATTATTACAAAAGAAGAGTCCACACGACTTACCAAGAGACTTAAAGCTATAATAGAAACACCAGTAAAACGAAGCCTTACACATCCTTATCATGCATTAGCGATAGCTCTTATTACAATACCCATTACATTTTGAATGTATTTATTTGTAGAAAAAGAATGACTTCCTTCATTTAATGAAACCAGTTTTACGATTGGAATCACAACAAAACCTTGAAGCTCCTTGGATTACACTATGAGTATCGCAAAACAAATTACTTCTGAAATAAGCTTGATTCAATGAGTTAAATCTACAGCTACAATACTTTGAAGAGCTGATGCAGACCCTCATGCGCAGTGATCAAATGCGGCAGAAAGTGAAGTAGACTTGTGAATTGAAATTACAAATGACACCAAAAATGAAATCTATAATCAAATCAATGAGATTATTAAAAGATATAAAAATCTTGCTGTAATTACTGTTTGACAGCCTATTACTCATCGTGTAGAAGAATTGATTTCATGAATTAGAGCTCCACTAGTGATTAAGCTTTACGGAACAGACTTGGATGAATTAGAAAGACTTGGAAAAGAAATTATAACGAAAATTGAATCAATTCCATGAGTGTTGAATCCTAGTCTTGAAACACAAACAAAAGTTCCATCAATTAATATTCAGCCAAATATTATTAATCAATCAGCGTATGGTATTCCTTATAATACTGTAAAAAATATGATTGAAGTTGGTGTATGATGAAAAGAAGTTTCTCAGGTTATTGATAATCAATTAAGTTATCCTGTAGTATTGATGTATGATACACCACGAAGAGGCTCAGTCCAATCATTGTGATCGATACCTTTGCAAAATGAAGAGTGATAATTATTCACACTATGAAATCTTGCTACAATTACCACGACTAAATCGAGAAATATGATTAACCATGAGAATGGTCAAAGAAGAATTGTGATTCAGTGATTTACACAGTGAAGATGAATTGTTGATGTCGTTGAAGATATAAAAAAAGAACTGATATCAGTAAAAATGCCTTCAGGATACCGTATATCATATGAATGACTCTATCAAGCTCAACAAGAGTCATCAAATATTCTTATTATTGTATTAATTATTGTTATCTTTGGAATTGCATGAGTTCTCTATCGGCACTTTGGAACAATGACAATCGTCATACAAATCATGTTAGATATTTTGACAGGATGGTTTGGTGGTATGATTGGAGTATGGTTGAATTGATGAGTATTATCGACGGCTCATCTAGTATGATTTATAGCACTGATGGGTATGTGAGCTCGTAATGGAATTATGCTTATTGATCATTATAGACATCTTCATGAAGTAGAATGAATACCTTGGTCAAAGCAGCTTATTATCAGATGATCTCGTGAAAGAATTGTTCCAGTAGCTATGACTGCACTTTCTACAATTCTATGATTATTACCACTTGTATTGAATGCATGAGATACGTGAAAAGAGATATTAGCACCTATTGCCATTGTTCTCTTCTGGTGATTGTTTGTTCTCACAGCTGTTGAATTATTGATAAGACCATGAGTGTTCTACAGATTTAGTGTCAAAATGTCTGAAAAAGAAATACACACATAATTTTATATATTTACTTTTGTTTCATATAATCACAATCCTTCCCCCATAGCGTATAGATACTTTTTGTAATACTAAATATTTTATTATTTGTTTATTCTTACTACTATGAAATACCAATCACTTTTTTCCATTACTTTACTTGCTGTATGACTTTTAGTGCTTGCATGATGTGCAAACACTCCTGCTAATATACCAACAGATAATGCGATACAAACAATATCAGAAGATCAACCGCACTGACATGATGACTCAGGAAATAACACTATACTATCTTCAACTGAAGGTAATTCTATGTCTCATACTCAGTCTCGCATTAATTCTGAGGAAGAATTTATTCTGCATATGATTCCTCATCATCAAGAAGCGATAGATACAGCAACTATTGTTGTACAAAAGTCTCAATATACCAAACTCAAAACTCTAGCACAAGCAATTATTGACGCACAAACTAAAGAAGTAACAATGATGAATTGATGGATGGATTCTCGATATCCATCAAGTACAAAACAGTTGGGATATATGAAAATGATGGATACAAATCTATGAAACCTAGAAGGAGATGCATTAGATAAATCTTTTATATCAGGGATGATCAAACATCATGAAGGAGCTATCATGATGGCACAACAAGTATTGGAAATCTCACAAAAACCAGAGATCGTACAATTAGCAAACGATATCATTGCGAGTCAGGCAGTTGAAGTTAAAGAACTTAATCATCTTTTGGAGGATATAGGTCTACCAGAACATACCGATTAATCCAACACACTGATAATCTCCAAAATATCTATATACAAAAGCTTGTAGCAAGTCTACAAGCTCTTTTTATAGTTAATATAAATACATTTCTTATCTATATTTACTCGTTTGATTTTGATCCGCAGCTCAAGTTATTTTTCAAACAGCTTTCTTTGTTTTTTCTTTGTTTTTTATTGTCACAAAACTCGTTGCTAATCGTTTGTTGATATAGATGATATCAGTGTGATTTTATTCTCTCTTTTTTCTTTTATGATGATTAGACTTTTTTCTACTGTTTGTTTTTTGATGGCGATGTGAGGGCTCATGCTCACTACTCAATGAATGGAAAACACAACAGCTACTACCACCACTCAGTGTGTCACTGAAGGTAATATGACAAACGGCACAGTCGCGCCAGAATATCAAACACAGTGTTGTGCTGGATTAGCATCCAAGTATTCGTACGCTACCGATCCCAACGAGCCAGCACCAACCGGAGGTGGATCCGTATGTTATCAAGCATCCAAAGGAACTCCCGTATGCAAAAACAACAACACAACGAATGAATGACGATACTATCCTGATGGGACATTGCTTCTCAAGATGGATTGTCAAACATCTGCATTAGATAGCATGTGAAGTACACCTATCAGTGATGATACAGTCAATAACGAAGACGTTGTGATGTGTACGATGGATTATAGACCTGTCTGTGGAATCAAAGACGGCAAGACTGAAACCTACGGTAATGCCTGCGGACTAGGTGCAGCCAAAGCACAATATCTGCATGAATGAGAATGTAATGCACGATCCTCTGTCACCTTGTCCAACAAGACCCTGGCGAGCATCGGTAATGCAGTCTTGGCAGTATTCAAAAACGTACGTCAATCTGATGGACGACTCACTGCTACAGGTCGCGAACGTGCTCAAGTCATCGCTGATAGACTTGCCAAACTCCTCGAACAGCACCAACAAACCATGATGGTCTCCAGATATACTCCATCAGGATATCAATTAGCTCTCACCAAATGAGATATCATCCAAGCTCTGTATCAAGAAATCTCTGTCCTCGTAGCTCCTAAATCGAGCTGTAGTGCGTACACTGACGGATGTAATACTT
Organism: Candidatus Absconditabacterales bacterium; assembly: GCA_041750055.1. GTDB lineage: Bacteria > Patescibacteriota > Gracilibacteria > Absconditabacterales > Absconditicoccaceae > JBGTAD01. The sequence goes on from JBGTAD010000106.1 coordinate 3,647, forward strand.
GTATCTCTGGCACTGACGGTGCAGATGCATGTACGATGATGGCCTGCAAACTCCCCGCAGAGAAGATTCCTCACTGTCTCAATAACTAACACTATTCAAAAGAAACAACAAATCTGACCTCTCTACCTGTGTGGAGAGGTTTTTTTTGTTGTGATGGCTTTTGACACGTTTCTAATGATCCGTATCGCTTAGCCTTGAAAATAACCCGCTATCTGAGTAGTATGTGTCAGATTTTTGTTTTCATTTAAAATTTTTTGTATCCAAATAAACGATTAACACTCTTTTACATAATAATTATATTCAACTCATGGAGTTGCCAAAGTATCACGAAACATTTAATCCAATTCTTGAAGTATTAGTTAATGGTGAGGCCATTCACTACAATGAACTACAAAAAAGAGTTCGTGACAAATATTATTCCGACTTACCACAAGATTTGCTTAATCAAAAAACAAGTACTGGAGCCAATACTCTGCTTGATCGTATTGGTTGGGGAAAGTCATATTTAAAAATGGGTAAATTTGTTGAATATCCAAAACGTGGCATGGTTAAAATCACGGAAAAATGAAAACAGTCATTAAAAGCTGGTAGATTAGATTTGGAGAATCTGCATTACGATTCTGACTTCGTTTCTCATAGACAGAATCCCACAATTAAGAAAGAGTATGACGTAGAAGAAAAATCTATAGATAGTGCATCCCCTCAAGATTTAATTGATTCTGGGTTTGCGACGATTGAGACACAAGTAAAAACAGATTTATTAGAAAGATTGAAGAGTATAGATCCCTATTACTTTGAAAAAGTGATTCTCATCCTTCTCAAAAAAATGGGATATGGAGATTTTGTAGAAACATCTAAATCTGGAGACGGAGGTATTGATGGTATTATCAATGAAGATGCTCTAGGTCTTGAAAAGATCTACATTCAAGCAAAACGCTATAATGAAAATAAGGTTCGTGAAAAAGAAATTCGTAATTTTATTGGAGCAATGAGTGGAGATACAACAAAGGGTGTCTTTGTTACTACTTCATCTTTTGATGAGTCTGCAATGAAAAAAGCTCGCGAAGCTCATCATAAAATCATTCTCATAGATGGAAATAAACTTGTAGGCTTGATGCATCAGTATGGTGTTTGAGTACAAGTAAAAAATACATATGAAGTAAAAGAAATTGATGAAGATTTCTTTGAATGAAGTTAAGTTTCTATTGTTAATGTATCTAAAAACTGCCATTCTTCAGACTTTTTTTTTCTTATCCCTTATTCATCATGTCTTTAAAATTCCATATTCTCGTATACGGCTGTCAGATGAATTACTCTGACTCAGCCAGGATCAAAGCTGTCCTCACTCACTGTGGTATGACATACACTGACGATATCGATGCGGCGAATATCATCGTGATCGATACCTGCTCTGTGAGACAAAAGTCTGAAGATAAAGTCTTTGGCAAACTCATAGAAATCAGACCGGACCAAAAAGTCTGGCTGTCTGGATGTATGATCCAGCATCATCTGCGTCATGGAAAGATCCAGAACGAAGCCAAGGACAAAAAAGTCAAAGAACTCATGCAATTGGGAAACTTCGTCGGGACAGTCAAGACCAAAGAACCACTGATTCTATGATTCACGAGTGAAAGCATCAACGAAGATCTCGCCAAGACTACCGAAGATCTCAGTAATATTGTCTTCGTCAATCACGCATTCAATCCGCTATTTCACAAGATGAGTACCGAATATCCTAATGTGGAGCTATTTTTTCGTATTGATGATACAGGATTCCTACCGCTGATCTTGCAGCAACTAGGATACGACGTCGCATCCGGAGATCTCGAGCTCACCAACGAGTACAACAGCATCATCCCTCATGATAGCAACCAACTCATGGCGTCCAATACCAAGACTGCCTATGTGCCGATCTCGACCTGATGTAGTCAATTCTGTGCCTACTGTATCGTGCCATACGCCAGAGGACTGGAGAAAAACCGCCCTATAGATGAGATCTTACATGAAGTCGATATACATCTGGCCAACGGCGTCGAGGAGATCGTCTTGCTGGGCCAGATTGTAAACAAACACCCTGATTTTGTTCAGATTTGCAAAAAGATTTTGAAAAAACCTGATCTTCGTCGACTCAGGTATACCAGTCCCTACCCGACCTACTTCCCACCAGAATTGCTCGAGCTGCACGAACATGAAGAGAAAATGTGTCCTCATATCCATATGCCACTGCAGTCAGGCTCTGATGAGATTTTGAAAAAAATGTTTCGCGGCTATAGTGTTGATCAGTACAAACAGTTCGTGGATAATATTCGCAATCTCAAAAGACCTATCAGTATCACATCAGATATCATCGTGGGATTCTGTGATGAGACCGAAGAGGACTTTCAATGAAGTCTCATGATGGCTGAGTATGCGAGATTTGATATGATCTACATCGGGATCTATTCGACTCGTCCAGGAACACTAGGCGCGAGGAAGTATATCGACAATATTGATCGTCTGACTAAGAAGTCTCGTCACGCTAGACTCAATGATCTGCTGATCAAGATCTCTGCAGACAATAATATCACAGAAATCTGATCTCAACGTCTCATGATGGTCAATCATATCGAAGACAAACGAATCAGAGGCTATACGGATAATTTCAAGAATATTATCCTGAAGGCTCCCTCTCCTCGTGAAGAAGACCTTCAGAACCAACGAAAAGAAAACACGCGCGACATCAATGTTTGACAATTTCTTGATGTCACAGTCACCAGTAGTGAAGCATTTAAGTTGTTTGGGGAGATAGTATGAACTTAGATCGGAAAAATGCTATCAAGAAAATCTTTCTTATGAAAAGAGTTTGTTGAAAGTTGAAAATATCTTTTGATCTATAAAACATAAAAAATACATTGAGTTTTATTTTTCCTTGTCTCTTTTACTTTTTCTCCTGCTTTCCTTATGTCAGCTCTCCTGATCATCGATATGCAAAACGATTTCGTCGAAGGTGGATCGCTCGCCGTCACTGGTGGTCGTGCACTCGTACCAGTCATTAACCAACTCATCAAACAATATGATCATGTCGTTGCTTCACAAGATCGACATCCTGCTGGTCATCATAGCTTCGCATCATCTCATCCGGAGTTCGAGCCTGGACAGACGATTATGATCCATGACAAGCCTCAAATACTCCGACCAGATCACTGTATCCAACACACTCCTGGTGCACAGCTCGTCAACGAGCTTGATATTCATGGTATAGATCATATCATCTACAAAGGCACACAACTGGATATCGATAGCTATAGCGCATTCTATGATAATAATCATCTGTACAAGACGCCCCTGGATGACTATCTCAAACAACAAGAAATCTGATCTCTCATCATCTGTGGTATCGCAACAGACTACTGCGTACGCGCGACGGTCCTGGATGCACTACAGCTGGGATATGAGGTCACGGTGGTGACTGATGCCTGTGCAGCCGTCAATATACAGCCTCATGATGGATCAGATGCCATCGATGAGATGACTAAAGCATGAGCTCATATGGCGACAAGCAAGGAGTTAGTGTAAATTGGATCTCTGGTTTGATTCAACCAATACCCTTTCTTTGCAGATTTCTTACAAACTTCCCACTGACCTTCAAGAGATTTGAATATCTTGATATAGATGTTTTTGCTACCTGTCTCTGTGCATCAATGTTTTCAACAACTCGTGATCCGAAATTATTGATATGAGTTGTTTTGAACATCGTTTATTACAGCTTTTGTGATTTTTTTTGGCTATATTCATAGAGATTTCTTAGCCTTGTCCTATGACTCTCTGCCAAAATCTATCCCATATTTCTCGAGATAGACGACGACCGCTGCTAGAGCGATATGGTTCGATCTGACAGATTCATCCATCAGTATGACATCAGATGATACGTCGACCAAACATTCGATCCTGACGATACGCATCATCCCATCATATCAAACGACCAAATCTCAGATCATATAGTAATAGCTCAGATCATGATTGTTGTAACATGAAATACCCTTTGGTTATTGTCAATAACACCTCGAGATTATTGCCTGTCAGATGGTATCATGATAATAGCTCATGATTTCCTGTGATCAATGACAAAGAAATCTCTGGCTTGGTATCCAGAAAACTCGTATATCATTCAACATAATAGCCTGTTGACGTCTTTGCTATGCCTCTTCGTAACATTTGCTGAAGCACTTCCGGATAGGTTGCCAGTTGTTGATAGACAATTCACTGATTTGTTAGTTGGGACTCAAAGCGTGCGTTAATCAATGTTTTGTTCACGAACGTCATCCCTATATACGCAAGTGCATATCCGAAACCAATCCGCGCTACTACGCGTCTCAAACGAGAAGTCTTCACCAATCGACTAGCTCGGATCACGAATCACAAAAAAGGCAATGTCCAAAAAGGATCTGCAATAGCGATCGTATCCAAGCTCCATCCATATGATGTCCAAGGCCACAGCATCTTGGTGCCATAGCTAGTGAGCAGATCAAGTAATGAATGAGTGATAAAACACCAAAACGATATCCAAGACCATAATTTCCAGTCTCTGGCGTCCTTGTGATAGATCCTGGCGATGAGTCGTCCAAACGCCGGAGCAGCTAATACGCAAAACACTATAGAATGAGTGATTCCTCTATGAAATACGCTACTATCAAAACTCGATCGTCATGCAATGCGACCTACAAACACATCCAAATCAGGAACTGTCCCTAGCGCGATCCCTCGTCGTACGGCTTTGTTTCATAGACGTTTGGATCATACGGTTTCTCACATGCTAGCCCCTAGTACACCCTGCGATATTGAATCCATAATAATAAAATGATATCCAACAATAAAAAATCGATAAATATCAACGTGAGTTGTGTCTGGTTTTTGGGTTTTGTTTTTTTGGTTGTATTATCTGTGGTTCTTCTTATCCCAAGTCAAATAATTCTCCTTACCAGCTTTCACGCTTATGGTGATGTTGTGGTTGGTAATGAGAATGCGATACAATATAAAAAATGCTTCAGCGAGTATTGATAAAAAAGTATTGCAACATGCCCTTAATAG
>JBGTAD010000107.1:0-4757 GCA_041750055.1 Candidatus Absconditabacterales bacterium
GCTTATCACAGAGAAATGCCTTGTTTCTATAGTAATTACTGAGTTATATGTACTATGTAGATCAAAAAAATCACTTTGTTTTTCACAAAACGGTCCGCCTGTCGGCGGACTGTTTAGTTAGCGAGTTGGACAGCAATGCAATAGAATATAAAAATAACCAGTATTGCAGAATAACCGAAGACTTCTATATCTATCCATTCCCTACACTAATTCAATCAGAATACTTCGCTATCCGTTATTCGTAATCCATTATTCGTCATTCGCTATTTGAGTATCACCTCCAGCGTCGGAAACACATCATCTCCCAGATACGCCAACATCGCTCCTCCTCCCGTACAGATATGATCGAATCATTCTAGTCACAAGGCATTGATCGCAGCGATACTATCTCATCCTCAGGCGAGTTTGTACGCGTCAGTATTTCCTGCTATTGCTTTGCCTATTTCATTGGTACCGTGAGCAGACGTCGTTCGTTCGTATACTCCCATTGGGCCATTCCAGACGATCTTCTTGGCAGTCTGGATCACAGCGACAAATTGTTGTATTCATTGGGGTCCAATATCGATCGCTTCATAGCCATCAGGAATATTCATCCCATCCGTATATTCATAACCCACCGTCGCAGGATCTCCTCGTTGATTGATGATCATATGATCCGTAGGGAGTACGATCTTATCAGGATATTGAGCCAACAATTGTGTCGCAAGGTCTAGTTTGTCATTCTCTACTCTCGAATTTCAGATACTGATCCCTTGTGCTTTGATCAGTGTATATCTCATCGCACCTGCGACCAGCACTTTGTCTGCGATTTGTAGCAAAGCGACCATTGCATCCAGCTTTTCTGACAATTTGGATCATCCCAACACAGCGACCAAGGGTCTACTAGGACTCATCAAGGTATTCAATTCTTTGACTTCTCTGGCGAAGACCGGTCCAAGCAACGACGGCAGGAGAGTCGGCTTGCAGACGCACGATAATCCGCAAACGCATCATTGATAAACAATTCCGCGTGTTGAGCAAGTTGCTGAGCGAAGCGCATCCTCTGGACTGAGTCTTTACTCTCTTCTCCTGGTCGAAATCTCACATTTTCAAGAAAAAATAAACCTGACTGCTGTGTGAGTCCTGACTGCTGTATCAGTGCATTGAGTTGTTCCAAGCTCGTGACAAAAGTCACAGGTTTCCCCAAGTCTTGACTCAGCTGTTCACAAATTTTGCGAAAGGAGAACTGAGACTCTTGTGCTTGAGGTCTACCAAGATGTGCTGTAATCAAGAGGAAAGAAGCCTCGGATACAAGCTGCTTGATCAGAGGAAAACTCTCGTGATATCTGGTCGCATCACTCATATTCCCATCCAAATCCGTCGCAAAATTCAGACACGTACGTAATAAGACACGTTTACCTGTTGCTTGTCAGATTTTATATACTTTGCTTTCAAAATGTTCTACGTTCAGTGATTTCATGAGAGCTATGCATATTATACTAATAAAAGAGTTCATATGTAATTATCCTGTGTCAGTGGCCAGTGCACGTGACATATCTTTCCTAATAAATAGCAATATTCCCTGGATGCTTGGGGTGGGGGACCCAAGCTACTTATACTCTCATGAATAGCAGCTCAATATAAAAAGATTGTCATCTCTGCATTGGCGAGGCTTTTTTGCCAGCTTTTGCAGCCGGCAGGCAAAAGTTGGTCGCCGAAGGCATTATTATTCGTACTAACATATTATATCAATGATCTACCCGTCATCGCCTCAGGCTGAGCTATTCCCATCAGATGTAATATGGTCGGTGATATATCAGCCAGACTACCATCGCGTACTGTCACATGAAGACGAGGAGAATTCTCTGGACTCATAAGAATACACGGCACCAGAGCCAAGGTATGAGCCGTATGAGGACTACCATCCGTCTGACGCATGATGTCGATATTTCCATGATCAGCAATAATAATCATCTCATATCACTGAGCCAATCACGCATCGACGACCTGCCCCAAAGCAGTATCGACCGCCTCGCACGATTGTATCGCAGCCTCTCGTACTCCCGTATGTCCCACCATATCTGGCGCAGCGAAATTACAACACACAAAATCTGACCCAACCGTCTGCATATGTTCTACTAATGCATCAGCGATAGCTTGAGTACTCATAGCTGGCTCGAGATCATAGGTAGGGACTTTGGGGGAGGGAATCAGTATCCTGGACTCTCCAATATACGGCGCTTCTCTTCCTCCTGAAAAAAAGAACGTCACATGAGGATATTTCTCTGTCTCAGCAATACGTAATTGCGTCTTGCCGTGTTGTTCGATGATTTCTCCCAATCCTTGCGACACATTATCCTTGTCATACAGTACTTGTACATTCTCAAATGTCTCATCATAATTCGTCATCGTCACATACTTCAAATCCAATGGCTGCATATCGTACTCAGAGAAAGCTTGTTGAGTGAGAGCGCTGGTGATCTCTCTAGCTCTATCCGTACGGAAGTTCGCAAAGATCACCACATCACCAGACTTGATCGATTGATATCCTGGCAACATGACTGCTGGCAAGAACTCATCCGTGATATCCGCATCATACTGAGTCTGTATCCATGAGTTCACATTGCTGTCAGATTTGATCTGTTCTCCTTGTCCATTGACCAAGAGATGATACGCCTTCGCGACTCTCTCTCGACGATTGTCTCTATCCATCGCGTAATAACGCCCAATCAATGATCAAATCTGACCACTTCCAGTGTGTTTGCAATAGTCCATCAGATCTTCAAGATACTGCATAATAACTTGCGGCTTGGTATCTCTTCCATCTCCGAACAGGTGCAACACGACATGCTTGGCACCTTGACCAGCACAGGCATCGACCAAAGCCTTGATATGATCGATATGAGAATGTACTCCTCCATCGCTACACAATCCCATGATATGAATCGTATGAGACCCAGCGATCGCATATTCACACGCCTCACGGATCACTGGATGCTCATGTAGGGTACGATCGTCGATCGCTTGTTGGATCTTGACGATATCTTGGTACAGCACTCTCCCCGCACCCAATGTCGTATGTCATACTTCTGAGTTACCGACCTGTCAGACAGGCAGTCAGACCGCTAATTCAGATGCTTGCAGTTCGCTATGAGGATATTGCGCCCAGAGACGATCAAACACCGGCGTCTTCGCCTGTACGATAGCCGAGTCAGACGGATTGACACTCTGTCCTCGACCATCGAGAATAATAAGAGCTACTTTGGACATGAGATAAATAATACAAAGAAACTAAAATCTGAAACTAAAACAGTTTGATCAATATACAGATGACGATAGCTTGTCATCATCGATATATCATATATAATAGTCGCTATTTTTTGAGCAAGGAGAAGCCCATTATGTTTTGATTCTTAAGTGTAAGAATGCTCAATTCATAATGGGCTTGTTGTGTGAGGACTACGAAACTAGTCCTCTCCGCGCACAACTACGCGGTCGACTTCTTCCCACGGGGGCGTCAACCCTTCACGTTCAAAAGTCTTTTTTGCTTCTTCAAGGGAATCAAAAGTTCCGTTCTCGAAGTCTCTTGCTAACTCTATGGCTAGCTTTTTTTGCTCTTCTGTGAGCACGTGTTTATCTGGATTACTCATCTTTTTGTTTTAGTTTTAAGGTGAATCATAACTATACCACATCGTCCCCATAATTACAACACCATCTATCATCAGGAGATCATCTTTATTTGTCATTGATATGAAAAAACAAATTAATATACGTTTTCTACTGGTAAAAAATACACATACACTATTTTCTTATCAATACAATATCTTTCATGAATAGATCTGCACTATACCATCAGCTTACCCAAGCTATTCTCAACCCATCTCAACGTCTCATCTTCCTCATCGGTCCCAGGGAGAGCGGCAAGACCATGCTCCTCAAGCGCGTACGTGTGGATGATCAGTTTTGAATTCCTTGTATGTATTGTAATTTCGAAGACGATTTGATTACCCAACAATTCGACACATCACAGGATATTATCCACTATCTGCAGATCAAATACGGTGTCGATCCATCCAAGCCTCATCTCATCCTGCTCAACGAGATCCAATATAGCAAAAATAGCGCCTCACTGCTGCTCGAGATCGCCAACAATCCTGATAATCAGCTCACCATCATCGCGACCGGGACCTATCTGTGGTACCAAGACCAACTCGTCACCGCACTAGACGATCCGGATTATACGATCATCAAAGTACCTCCCATGAGTTTTTGGGAGTTATTGGAAGCTCGTGAAGTCCATACACAATATATCAATCTCCAGACGACCAGTAAGATCGCTCTCCAGCATATCAAGCCACTACGACACGAATACGTCATCCGATGAGGCTATCCAGCAGTTGTGTTTGCAGCATCAGAAGAGCACAAACGCGCCGCGCTCAAGAGAATCATCCAAAAAATCATCGACAAAGATATGTCGTTTTGGTTTTCTCGTGAAGAATATATTAAATTCACCCGCTTCTTGGATCGTATCACTACACTCAATGGCCAGCGTATCAAACTCATCCCGCTCGCTCGTGAGCTAGGCTATACCAAACATCTCATCAATAAATATATCCACTTCCTGAGTGCAAACGGTCTCATCATCATGCTAACACCTCGATCTCAAGACAAAGCCAGAGAACTGAGCAAAAGTATGATCCTATACCGACGTGATACTGGTATCTTGCACTATCTCCAAGACGCATTGAATAAAAAAATAATCGGAAATCTGACACTCA
>JBGTAD010000108.1:0-1906 GCA_041750055.1 Candidatus Absconditabacterales bacterium
GCTTATCACAGAGAAATGCCTTGTTTCTATAGTAATTACTGAGTTATATGTACTATGTAGATCAAAAAAATCACTTTGTTTTTCACAAAACGGTCCGCCTGTCGGCGGACTGTTTAGTTAGCGAGTTGGACAGCAATGCAAATTTCGATAAGTAAATCTATATCAGTAACCTGTCTATAATCAAATGGATAATAATCTTCTATTATAAGTCATCTGTGTGCGTGATATCGTTTTGAAACAGGAATTTTCAAAAACTCTAAATGATTCCTGCGATTAGAAAAATCTTTAAGACTATCTACTACCGATGACCTTACTATAGCTTTAACAAAATATTTTTTCTCCAATGTTGTCACTCCATCAGTTGTAAGAATCTTAAAAATTGATCAATAAGTTTCTCATCCTGATCTTATAAATCAGTCTACATCAGAATACTGTAAAACTTTATGATTTGATCATATGCATCATATTTCTTTTAAAGCTTTACCAATATCTAATATATTTAATGCGTATCATAATTCTTTTTTAATGATACTAGAAAATCAATTATCAATAATATTCACTAATGTTTCAAATTTTTCCATTAATTTTAATTTTAATAAAATAAAAAATATTTAATCAGATGTCACTAACTTATAAACCTTATAATATAAGATATCGCCTGCTTAAAGATTTAAATATCCTACTCCGTCGTCACACCATCGAAGTCTGCTTCACGAGATTCGGCATCAGATTTGGTGGTCCTGACGATGCCGTCTTGGTGATGTGCTGGTGAATAGATCGTATACATCTTGAGATCTTCGGTATGAGAAGTATTGATGACATTATGTTCTGCTCCTGCAGGGATCACTACTGCTGAGCCATCTTTGACCTGATATTCATGATCATCGATACGACAGATACCCATTCCGGCTTCGAAGCGGAAGAACTGATCATGATCCGGATGGATTTCTAGTCAGATTTCTTCTCCTGGTTGCAGTGACATGAGCACCAGTTGGCAGTGCTGACCAGTGTACAGCACACGACGGAAATCATGATTTGCAAGAGTTTGTTGTTCGATTTGTCCATAGAATCCTTTCATTGGTATAGCAAAAAGTAATAAAAAATCTGATACTCATATCTTATATCATATCTATATCCGGTTGGATGTGATAATCAATAGCATTGATTGAGTGATCTGGAACGATAGCATCGAGTAATGCTGTAATCATCGCGCCGAATTTGGTCAGCTTTCCTAGTTGTTTGTTTTTGCCCAAGACGCTAGAGATCGTCTCATCTCTATTACCAAAACGATATCCTCCAGGTCTGATCCATGCCAGATTGAGGAGATGTTGTAATACGACATTACTGAGCTGATTGACACAGCAAGATATCTCTAGACAGTATCTTCACATACCCCTGCCTCAACGCATGAACAAGCTATATCGCAACGCTGACACGAATCCTATCGGCGCAGTGATCACGAACAAGACGATCGATATCAGCAATAATACGACTCCCACGATCGGATGAGCTTTTTTTTTGGTGGTATGAGGTTTGGTGTTGGACATCAGCAGTAGGGTAACGAGGTAAAATGCTATGATATATTCTTTACTTTTGTAGTTGCCTCAACATATCAACTACATCTATCGACAACAATCACAGATCTTTAAGAACAACCTTTCACAAAACCTCTAATTTTAATTTATCCTCTCTTCAATTTTTTATTCCACATAGTTTCGGGAATGTTCTTGTTAATAAATTTTCAAGTTCATGTCACTGATTTATAAGATACCATTTAGGAATATTAATAGTTTCTTCATTCACCAGTCTACACTGTATGAGAGATTCATCTAATAGAGAGATTTCAGATAAAATAAGCTTTCTTACTTCTGATACAACATAGTTAACAATATCTTGAAATTCTTCT
>JBGTAD010000109.1:0-3502 GCA_041750055.1 Candidatus Absconditabacterales bacterium
ATCTGCCTTACAAGCAGGGGGTTACTGGTTCGAGTCCAGTATTGCCCACCATTACTTATCTACATTAAAGCACTACGGGCCTATAGCTCAGTTGGTCAGAGCAAGCGGCTCATAACCGCTGGGTCGTTGGTTCAAGTCCAACTAGGCCCATTCTATCTGTAGATATGAAGACAAGTCTTATTATATATATTCTATCAGGAGTAGTATATCTTCGTAACTTGTAAGGGTCAGTAGCTCAGTTGGCTAGAGCAGGGGCCTCTTAAGCCCAAGGTCGAGGGTTCGACTCCCTCCTGACCCACATTCAAGATAAGAAAACAGAAATTCTTTCGATATGTATTATTATTTGATCGTAACCCAAAACGCGATCGAAAAAAAATTCAATCGGTGGGGAAAACAATATCATAGGGAAATAAACCATACGCTATATTGTTTTTGTTATATTATATTTCTTGTCTCATGAAATCATCTATACATAATGTATTAATCAGTATGATCAGTATTACTTTATTAGCTGGATGTAGCGCAACACCTTCAAATATTAACAATACTACTCCTGTATCAACAAACAATACAACTATCACGGAACAACAGCCCATGGAACAACAGACTACTACTCAACCCGTAAATAACTGAATTGAAAACAATAATCAAAAAAATAATGAGCGTGCCTTAATAGAAATAAGAAAGGAAGAAAAAGTAAAAGAAGCAATTATTACTGATGCAAATGTTGTCTACGTGAGTGTGAACGATGATGGAACAAGAAGAGACTGATACGCCGAGTATATTTGCCAATTAATAGAGGAGTTCCAATGAAAAGTTTGAATGGTAAAAATAACTGAGTTCTGAACTACTAATAGTACAAATAGAGATAATGCCTATGGAAATTTGCTGTGATCTTCAAATTGTGTATACTAAATTTCCTGTGAGGAGATGACCCAAAAAAAACGTCTGGCATTAGGTCAGATTTTTTTGTACATATATTTATATGCTTTATTGTTGTAGATGGTCTTCATGAATTCTCTATATTATGGAGCTGGCGCTCAATCAAAAATAGCACACTTACGTTCTTGTTGATCAGATTTGATTCATGTATTGACGGATTTTGATAAGACGCTGACGTATGCTCGTGTGGATGATAGCGATACGCCGTCTATTATTTCTGTGTTGTATAATCAGGGCTATCTATCTGATGAATATTCTCAAGCAGCCAAACAATTGGAAAAGACCTATCGTCCTATAGAAGATGATATGAGTATTCCTCTGGAAACGAGAAAAGAACAAATGCTCAAATGGTGGACCAAGCACCGTGAATTATTGATCAAAAGCAAGCTATCTAAACATCACATTCAACAAGTGGTCGATTCAAATATTATGAAATTGAGAGATGGTTGTATAGAATTGTTACAGTTGTTTGGACATCATCATATCCCAGTGATTATCATGTCAGCATCAGGGCTTTGAACAGATACTATCGATCTGTATCTACAAAAGTATCTGACAAAATCTGACCATATTCATAGTATATCGAATGGATTTGAACGGAATGATAAGTGAGTTGCAGTAGCATATAAACTACCCATTATTACCTCACTCAATAAAGATGAAACAGTAATTTCTCAGCAAATGTTTCCTGAGATTTATGCTGATATATCGAGCAGAAAAAATGTCATCCTGATGGGAGATCAAATAGGAGATCTTGGTATGGTTGCTGGATTTGATCATGATACGGTTTTGAAGATAGGCTTTTGTAATGATCCGACTCCTGAGAAGTTATCATTGTTCCAATCTTCTTTTGATATAGTGATATTAGGTAGTGAATGAATGGACGCATTGAATAAGCTCTTTATACAGACCCTGTGAGAAAGCATTACTCGTTCATATAGAGAGTAGAGAAGCTGTAGATACGTTGTTTCATAGGATTTTAGAAGGCCGAGACATTGAAGTGTTTATGAGTGACAATCTTTGGGTTCTTTCTTTGGACTATTGGGATATAAATTTGGTATTGAATGGATGGTGTTTTTTGATCTCATGTGACAATAGATTTAGAGTACTTAATGTGTGAGATGTTTTGTTTGCGTCCAAGACAAAATAAATAATACCCAATCAACTTCTTGATAATCAGATCTAAATAGTTATCTTTTAGTTCTATCAAAATCCTCTGATCCACGTGTAGCTATATTCATGGGTTCGTAAGTAGTGGTAAAAAAGATTCTCTGGGCGAATCTTGTCGAGGACTCCACAACATCCTAATCCATATTTTATTTCAATTAAAACTTTAAATGATTGAATTATGAGATAAAATTGCAGATCTTACAGGTGATTCTGTAGTCAGTATAAATCACTTATCTGACGGACATTTTTCTAATTGATTTCTTGTTATATCAAAGCAAAAAAAATATTTTCTTAGAAAATTTAAACATAATATTGATGCATATGAGTATCTTTATGATGAAGAATGGTCTTTCAAAAATTCTCACTATATGATGAGTCAAATTGACGATAATATACATTCCTATTGAGTTTTCATATGGGATGGACATGTTTATCATTTGCAAGACAATGTCGAGTGAAGGTCTATATGACTGGAAAACCTCAACGACGAGCTAGTCGTGAAAATTGCAACTAAAATAGCTAAAAGACATTTGATCGGGAAATGAAAAGCTTGAGAATTTAACGATCAAAAGAAACAGAAGTTGTATGCAAGAAGTTGCGGGAATACATAACAAACTTTGAGTAAATATTACCACTCTACGAGACGGCACTATGAACCAGTAGTTTTTTTATTGAATATTTACCAAAAGTAATCGAAAAGTCTTTTTCCTACATTAAACAGAATAAAGTTGAAAGATTGACACTACTGCATGGTGATTTTTGGTTTGGGAACATTCTTAAAGATGAACATAATGAACCGCATTTTATTGATTACTCAATTGTTGCTTGGGGTGAGCCATGAATAGATATCGGTTTCTTCATTGGAGATTTGGAGTTGTGGTGACTTTTTTGAGAAAAAGAGAAGTTACAAAACACAAAAACACTTTTTCTTAATACCTATAAAACAATTACATGAGATAGTGACATTGAATCGTACTTGAACTTTTCTTATCAAATCAAATGACTTAAGATCTTATCCCCACTAGTACAGAATCATCTTAACCGAAATATGGAACAAATAAAAATAGTAGAAAATTGGCTCTCAAGCATAATATAGAAAAAGCATTATGTAAATAGTTGACAAATTGCTTCAGAAGTTTATAATTAGATGTATTTTATATTTTCCGGTATTAAAAATTAAAAAATGAGACAAGGCTTAGAACTTATTTTAATGGATGGGGATCTTACTATTTTTCATAACCCTAAACTCAATCATTGCTGTCCAACTCGCTAACTAAACAGTCCGCCGACAGGCGGACCGTTTTGTGAAAAACAAAGTGATTTTTTTGATCTACATAGTACATATAACTCAGTAATTACTATAGAAACAAGGCATTTCTCTGTGATAAGC
>JBGTAD010000110.1:0-1969 GCA_041750055.1 Candidatus Absconditabacterales bacterium
TAGTATGGTAAGTGAATATTTAGAACACCATAGATCGTGAGTAGAAAACATAAAAGACAATAATACATTCATACTTGAGGGTGAATAGGTCTTTCAGACCATACCCAAACCTATGGATTTCTAATCCATAGATCCTTTAGTCAATAGTACTGATTCCATCTAGTCTTCCTGGCTGTGGAGTGCCTCCTGTAATAATGAGATCATTGAGCATAATCGTAGCATCTTGCTTGTTTTTTGTGTCATATTCTGCTTGTCTATTTCAGTTTGTAGGATTAGGCATGATCTTTGCTCCATTGATAGCTACTAGATTAGGAAATGTACTATCTAAATTAACAAAGTTATCCTTTCATCAGTCTCTAACACGAGCTCTAGAATATTGCACTCTCAGACCAGTCAAATTTGATAATCAAGATAATATACTAGTGTCGTTTGGTAGATGTTTGACATCGAGATATACTACCTTACCATCATGTATCTCATAACTCGTATCTTTATTATCTTTTATTTGGAGCAATGCTTGTATTGCTGCTCTTTCGTTAGGATTTGAGATGAACTGTGTATACAGCTCTGGATTTTTCTCACGATTTCCGGAGTCTTTCTTATACTTGGTGACCATTTCTTTGGTAGTTCCGTCTGGATTGATTACTAGCTCATCAAATTCAAGTGATCTCGAGGGATCTCCTTTGGATCATCTGGCGATGAGTGCGTCTTTGAGATCTTTGTTCGACGGTATTACTCAGATTTTGTTTGGGTCAGCATTTATGACGAGTTTTGCTATATCGTCGAATTCTCAATCGCTGACATACAGTTTTTGCAGTTTGCCTCCTACAGTAATATAATATGCGTGATCTGATTCTACCTTTTCCTTATTTTCCTTATTTTCAGAGATTGTCTTTTTATCACTCTCTTTTTTCTTGTCTTCTGCTTCTTTTTTTGCTTTATCCTCCGCTTCTTTTTTTTCTTTATCCTCCGCTTCTTTTTTTTCTTTTTCTTCCGCTTCTTTTCTTGCTTCTTCGTCTATTCATTTTTTCGCAAAGTCTTCCAGCATATTGCTGATACGATACCAAGACCTAGAATACGCTAATCCATCTAAGTCTTCTTTGGGTATGCCATTGAGAGACATTGTTCCGTTTTTTTCGTTATCCATTGTATTGATGACATTGATAGTAGTGATGACATCATTCTCGATAGTACTTGGATCTGCAGTATTGATATTAATATCGGTATATCACAGCTTACGCATGAATGATTTACATCCATACTTGATTGTCAGTACTGCTGCATCTTGTGGAGTAGCTGTTTGTAATGCTTGTTCGTATGCAGTATCGCTTCCTGCTTCATAGTGTGATTTTATGTTATCTATAAGTGCTTTATTTGGTCCTGAGAATAATTGTTCAGTCTTTCAGGTGATTGGAGAATCACGAGTCAATGTTGCATTAACGTAGAGATTGTTTTTGATCAAAGCAAGGTTTGCCGTCTGATATTCTTTGAGGACCTCAGTAGTTGCTGTATTAGTATTTGATCTTTCTCTGTCGCAATATAACTTCATAAATTGGACCATTTGAGTATGATTTAGACTGTTGATATCTTCTTGTTGTAGTAGTTTTAGTTCTTGTCTTGTTTCTTCAATAAATGACTCACTAATTTCATTAGCTTTTTGTTGTTCTTTGTTGGTAAGTCTTCATTGATTTGCTTCTGTTATTGCATTGATAGGATCTATCCCGAATGATTCGTTGAATGACATGAGAATAAATAGTTACATAATCTAAAATAAAAATCTGATATAATAGTAGTGAGTTTGTTAGATTTGTCAAATTATTGGAATCAGAATCATTGCTGTCCAACTCGCTAACTAAACAGTCCGCCGACAGGCGGACCGTTTTGTGAAAAACAAAGTGATTTTTTTGATCTACATAGTACATATAACTCAGTAATTACTATAGAAACAAGGCATTTCTCTGTGATAAGC
>JBGTAD010000111.1:0-6184 GCA_041750055.1 Candidatus Absconditabacterales bacterium
GATTTTACTGTATCCTAGGTGAGTAAGTTATAATTTAATGCAAATATTTTATTTGAGATTATATTGATATGAAGTATTGTGTATATGTATGTATAGTTTTATTTCTATCTTGAGTATCAGCTTTCTGATCGGTTTTTGCGAATGACTGTCAGCGAGCTCTGGGTAGTGGTAGCGCTGAGGCACTCGCAAAGCTATGAACCAATACCTACTATGATGCAGCCAACATCAAGATTGCTGTCAATCATCTCCAGCAATACTGTCGCTGATTATTGAATACGCAGACTTCTAGCGTATGATCATCGACAGCATCGTCGCCGTATTTGTATGATCATCTGGTGGATATCGGATGGAGGGCACTGGATGCAGAGCCGGACAATCCCTACAGACTCAAGCTCGACCCTGCTGGCATACAGCGACAAGAGACTTTGGAATCTATGATAGTAAAAGCTGACGGGGATATTCCTTTGAAGCTGAGCGAAGCATTTCAAGAGCAACGAACATATTCTCTATTGGTCCCCAAGACTTGTAGTGAGCTTAAAAACATTGATCTGACTCAATCAAAAGGGGTCTTCAATAAATACTTGCTGACGTGTGCGGCTTCTCCATGTATTGAAAAAGATCTCAAATGAGATTCTTCGCCAGAGATTCCAGACGATTCTACTATGAAACAATGCGTCAATAGAGCTGTAATGAGATATCAACAAGAGCTAGCATTTGTCAAATCACAACTGGTGATCATGGGAACGGCATATATGAGTACTGCAATCGATGCGTATCTACAGTGATATCTCACCCAGTGAAGGACAATGGTACTGCTAGAAAACATGAGTCAGCTCGAACAGTCTCTATCTAATATCACTAGGAAGGTGACAGGTACTCAGCAGTGTAATTAAGAATATAGTAATTAGTGATTTACTAGATTTACCATTTACTAATTACCATTTACTAATATATGATCAATCATATTACACAACTCATATCTCGTCGTATTATCAAAAAGTGACGTAGTCGCGTCATGATAGGAACGCTATGTGAACAAAAAATCCATGAGCTCTATGGCTCACAGATCGTTTGTAAAATCAGATTTAATACCTTGTTCTTGGATGTTTCTGATCCTATATTAAGGATGAATATTCATAAAGATCGATTGATATTGCGTGATCATCTCAAGACGCATGTCAAGGAATACGGATTTGATATTACTCTTGAGCGTCTACAGTTTGTGTAGCATTGCCTAGTCGAGAGCTATACACAAATCACCTAAAGACATTTCGATTGAGTAATTTATTTCTATCGATACTTATCACTGTCTTAGAAATACGTACACGATCAAGGATTTCATTCATGAGATTTGATCTATTAATGGTGCCTGACCAATTTATCATATTTCATGACTTGATATTGATTCTATCAGTCATCCTTCACAACAATAAGAAAGGTATATTTCTTTGATATTGAATTTGTAATTCTTGAAGTATATTGGTCCTGGATGTATCAGTGACATTCGTGGTGAGGTATTGTTGAATATATGATGCCATCTGAGAATTTGTATACATTGATGGATTGACTAAGGGTTTGTCTGTAAGGAGCAAACTTGATATATCTTTTTTGCTACCTCTATCTAGAGGCCTAATCACCATATCATAGTCTTTGGATAGTATTTTTCCTTCGAATTCACTAGCGTTATCAAATTCTTGAATCTCGATATATTCATCAATACCTGCTGAGATCAGTATGTTTTGTAGCTGTTTGACAATGATATTGGTTTGATCATTTTTGAGAACAATCAGTCTGATTTGTTGAGATGGTGGTTTGGTTTCTTCTGGCTTTTCTTCTGATTGAGCACTATCTTGAGTAGATTTGATTTGATAGACATCCATTGTGAGTAGGAGTCTAGGGGTGTTGTCTCTATATCATCTGATGGTGTATTTATTGAGTCATTCTTTGAGATTTGTATCTTTGGAAATATTGAAAAAGCTGACTCTATTAGGTTTATCAATAAGCTGTAGTGTTTGTTCTTTCCCATCATTTCCCGCTATGGTCATTTTATCATAGGTTGAGGCAAACGTGAATTTAATATTATTGGGTATGGATGTGTCGTTGATATAGTATACCGCTCTTTTATTTCTTCATTGAATACGTAGTTCACTGGGTAGTTTTGGTATTTTGAGTCTTTGGATATCGTTGAAGCTGATGGTGGTAGTAGCAGGTGCTTGTTGTTGATTACTGACGCTTTGTTGATCAAAAACATTTGCTATTTCGCTACCTGTCCATGGTATCGATCCAAAGATATATGTGTCTTTTTTCAAAAATCAACGAGTAAGGTTTCAGGTGCCAAATCGCTTATTAGATATCAGTCATCCCAAGGATCTACGCATAATGGGGGTCAGGTTTGTAGATTGGGTATTGAAAAATAGTACCATATAGGTATTGGTATTGATCGGAAGTTGACGGTATCCGTCGATCGATTTATTCAATGACATGAAATCGATAATATTGTTGGGGGCAGATGAAGTATAAGAAATAAGGGATGTTTGACCAGAAAATCCTTTGATCTGATAATATGCAACTGAAGTATCACAAGCTGAGAGATTGAACAATAGGCTAGTACTATCTTTGGTATTAGTATCGAGGCGGCCACATTGACTACCGACTGGGTTACTACTAAATGTTGATTTGTAATATTGGAGTTTTTTGTCTCATAGAGTGTGCTGAGGTAGAATAGGCTGCGTAAAAAGCAATGCGTTATCTACACTTGGTATGGGAAATGTTACTTTGATGGTTCATTCTGGAGTACGTACGACGATAATATTATTGTACTGTTCTACAGAGCTGAGGTTTCGTTTGTTATTTCTAATGACATCATTGAGTGTGAAAAACACATCATCAGTGGTTAGTGAAACACCATCAGATCGCTTGATGCCACTCAAAACTTTTATGGTAAATTCTTTGTTATCCGTTGAACTAACCTCGCAGACGTTGTTTTGGAGAGAGTAGAAGTCTCAAGATCGTGAGTAATTTAAACAACTATCAAAAAGCAATGATCGATATGTAAATCATTCGTCATCTGCTTGGACATACGGCAAATATGATACACTTTTTTCTACTCATTGTACGAGTGTTCAGCCTTTGCTGTCCGTGCTAGTAGAGGCATACAACACAAACTGATACATAATACTCATCGATATTATGATCCATCCTGCTAACAGGATAGAAAATCAGTATTTTGCGACTCTATGAATACTAAAGCTCGACCCAGAGGTCATTATTACTGGCTATAAGGTAATAAAAGTGCACTGAGTACAAAGACAATTGAACATACAGTTGCTATTTTTTTGAGTTGAGTTTCTAGAGACTTTTTGCTTCCATATTCGTTGTTTCCACTCATTCCTCAGATACCCAATCCTACTCAACCTTTGGGTGACATCAGCATAATACTTCCTGTTAACAAAATTCCACTGATGATGAGTGTTGCGACCAATACGATAAACATAAGATAAACAAACAAAAAGATAAAATATATAATGATCTATAGTTATTTGTATGGTATAATGCAACACAACTTGAAAATGGATCGTTATTCATATAGGATCTATATCAGATTTTTATTTGTTTTGAGATATATACCACCATTCATATGAGATCATTACTATTACAGCAACATCTACGTGGACATACTATTTTGTATATTATTCCTCATCATCATACTATTTATTGGAGATGGTTACTGACGTATACGATTGTTTTTTTGGTATTGACCATCGGATATGATATTGTCACCTTATTGTTAGGTAGTTGATTATGATGATGGATCCGTTTGGTATTTGGATTGGCAGGAGTAGGAGTATTGTTGCATGCTGTGATACAGTTCTTGAATATCTATATGGATACGATCGTGATCTTGGCTAATGGGATGGCAT
This sequence comes from Candidatus Absconditabacterales bacterium, assembly GCA_041750055.1. GTDB lineage: Bacteria > Patescibacteriota > Gracilibacteria > Absconditabacterales > Absconditicoccaceae > JBGTAD01. The sequence goes on from JBGTAD010000111.1 coordinate 3,921, forward strand.
TGTTTAATCGAGATGGATTGTTGCGTTATAAGACGGATTTTTTTGATCGAGTCAAAGTAGATACCATCCAACACGAACGTCACGGAGTCATGGATGCTATCCTCCAAAAATGATCTCTTGTGATAAAACTAGATGGTGATATTATATACGCCTTTGAGAATGTGCCTCAGCCACAAAAACGAATGCAAAAAATCCTCGCAGCCAAACAAACATATCTGCATAATCTCAGCGTACCGGTTCAAGAAGAATTTATACCCAATGAAGAAAAAATCTGATCTCAACAAGTGGAAGTATTGGTAGAGGCATTGGGAGAGCTCTTGGTCGAATATCAACAGAAGAAATCAAAAGCTCTTGAATAAAATACATAAACAGCGAATATGTTCGGATAATATGTTTTATTTATTATCACCATCTTATTCTCATGAAACATCTCCCCCCCAAAAACGTTATTACAAACGTACTGATTGCGTCTTGCTGTGTCCTCGTACTCACGGGCTGCGGCAGTGGTAACGGTAACAAGTGAAACCCTGGTAATTCTGATAGATCATCTCAATCTACCCAACAATCTGCTTCTGAGAACATTATCCAGAAAAGGTCGAATCAAGATCTCAATACACAGCAAATTCAGGCACTCTCATTCATCGTCCAAGAAGAAAAACTCGCAAGAGATGTGTACGGCGTCATGTATGCTACTCGATGAATCAACAAATTTGATAATATCCTCAATGCAGAAGAAAATCATCAAACTCTCGTAGCAAATATCTTGACTGCATACGGTATTATAAATCCTAACGATGGTAAATCAGCCTGACAGTTTGAGGATAAGGAATTGCAGACTTTGTATACCAATCTGATCGATCAATGAAAACAAAGTAGTAATGCTGCAATCCAGGCAGGTATCACAATCGAACAAAAAGACATTGCAGATATTCAAGATATGATGTGATTATTCGAGTGATATGACGATATCCAAAACGTTTTGCAAAAACTATTGGATGGAAGCCAGAGGCATTTGGCAGCATTCTCTCAATAAATAGTTCAAACTATACGTTTCTTGATATTTTGACTTATTATATTTCTTATACTTATGGAGATTTGTGTTTTCGTACAAAATATCACGACTTCCAGTTGTTATGCTGGAAGTTTTTCTGTTTGCACCTGCGAATAAGTTTAAAGCGTCATGTTTGCTTTTCGCTACAAGTTATGCAAACAAGTTATTGCTACTGCTGATTGTTTCTCGCTACGACCAGTCCTCGAATACGTGCATGAGGATAGTCAGATTTGATGGTTTTTGAAATTTCTTGGATAGTCGACCCAGTGGTCGTAATATCATCGATGATGACGATAGTCTCAGATCACGAGAGAGTCTGTTGAGCATTGAGAGCAAAAGCGTTGGTCAGATTTTTGAGTCTTTGCTGTCTAGAAGATGCATGGAGCTGAGATTGGGTATGTTTGATTTTGGTCGTGAGAGATATGACAGGTATTCATAGCAGTTTGCTCACGTGGTGTGCGAGGAGTTGAGATTGATTGTAGCCTTTGATCCGATAGCGTCTGTATCGGTGAGATGGAACGTAAGTCAGGATAAGTTGGTCCTGAGCAAGCGCTTGAGATAAGATAGGATGTGTGAGGATGAGGTACTGTAATCTATGAGCAATCCAGGATGCAATATCGTGACGATGCCCAAATTTGAGCTGGATGATGAGTTTTTTTAATAATCAAGAATAAGAAAATCCGATCACAATACCTTCATATCAGACATTGGATGTGAGGCGACATGATGCACAGACAGCTCCAGGAATCTGATCAACGTACTGATCACGATGACAGATGGGACAGATATCAGGATGACTAGAGAGATCTTGTTTGCATGATTTGCATAGATACTCCCCTATCTGTTTGCATCAGATACACTGCCTAGGAAACAATCGATCGAGCATAGGGCAATGGTAGCAGGTATAAAGTAGCAAGTTACAGTTACAAGATGATGAATATAACGACGTTTTATCATTATCATAAATATTTTGACAAAATGTTGTAGGAAATCTTAGAAAACGGATTCATCTATTATATTTTTCTTAAAATACCTATTGACTTTCTATACACAAGTATGTAAGTATATACAAACTCATTGCTGTCCAACTCGCTAACTAAACAGTCCGCCGACAGGCGGACCGTTTTGTGAAAAACAAAGTGATTTTTTTGATCTACATAGTACATATAACTCAGTAATTACTATAGAAACAAGGCATTTCTCTGTGATAAGC
>JBGTAD010000112.1:0-2375 GCA_041750055.1 Candidatus Absconditabacterales bacterium
AGGGGTTCAATAGTATTATTTTTAGATATTTCAATCCTATCGGTGCTCATCATAGTGGTCTGATAGGAGAATATCCCTCATGAATTCCTGGCAATCTATTGCCGTATATCCTGAATGTAGCATCTGGAAAAGAGCAAAAAGTCAGTGTATTTGGTGATGATTATCAAACTAAAGATGGTACAGGTATAAGAGATTATATCCATGTAATGGACGTCGCTCAGGCGCATCTGTATGGATTTGCGTATATCGAGCAATTTGTAGAAGCAAGTACATCATCAGACGCCAAACTCATCCAATGACTATACGATGTTTTCAACCTGTGAACTGGAGAAGGTAACTCTGTCAAACATATGATAGATCTAGCAGAAAAAATAACAGAAAAACCGATCCCCTACACGATAGTGGACAGGAGACCTGGAGATGTAGCACTCAGTATTGCTAATCCACAAAAAGCCTATAAAGTTCTATCACGAAAAGCAGAACAAACTGTCTATCAAGCTATCGAAGATGCATGGAGATTCCTAACAAAGCAAGAAAAAAGTGATTAGTCAGTAGTAACTGGTGATTAGTAAGTAGTAAGTAGTAAGTAGTGATTAGTAATTGTCGGAACGAAGCAGAGATTTCTCCACCCACAGTACTCTGGATGGAACGTAGCAGTAAGTCAAGACTGGTCAATCAATAGTGATTGGAATGAGAGTCATAGAAATACAATTTAGACCAAATAGTTCTCATAATAGCACTTCGCCACTTTGTTAGCTCATTTGCTAACTGAAAACAAATAGTATACATACTTGGTACTTTGTTTAAAAATGGGTGTCATATGCTTCTTGCATACAAAGAGTTCGCAGGGCGGAGCCCCATCGTTGCGGCGAGTGTAACGAGCCGCTCAGTTATAGAAGTTTGTCTTGAAATATACAAGTTGTTGCTAGAGATTTAGTCGTTGTTTGTAGTTCTTTTTTCCAAATTGTTCTCGTCACTAGATTCTTGAATCTTATTATCTTATGCCTATGTCGTCACCACTCAAACAGATCCATCTAGCAGGCAAAGGATATGAATTGGGACTTGCTCATGGCAAAGCACTCAAATCTGAAATCCATGAGATGCTATGAATACTCCATCGCATCTTGCGTAATCCCAAACAATCAATCCAACAAGGACTTTTGCAATATGGACATCAGCACGTCATGGGTACGATCCGCTATCAACGACTGGTCAAAGCGGCACACAGACTTCTGCCTATGATCGCACGTGAATATATCGATGAAATGAAAGGTATCGCAATGTGATCTGGGGTTAGATTTTCTGATATTTTGGTGATCAATACCTATGATGACCTCCTATATCTTGCTGGATGCTCGAGTGTATGTTCCAAGACTTCTGACGGGAAGATCTTGCACGGCAGAAATTTAGATTATTATTATGCAGATCTGCTGGGCAAAGACTGTCTATTCGTGTATGAAGATCTAGGTATCATGAGTATGGGATTTCCTGGATATTGTGGCTGTCTGACTGCTACCAATCGCTCAGGAATGACCCTGAGTGCACATACGAGCGTATGTCATGATCCTGCGCGAGGTATGCCGACAGGATTACTATATAGGACGATCATGCAGTATACATCGACTCTCCAGCAAGCAAAAGATTGCCTCACTCATCTGCCCAAGACGGTAGGAAACAACGTGATGATTTCCTCTGCACACGAAGGAAGTGCTTGCATTGCAGAGATCCATCCACAGCAGGTCGCATTTCGTGATCAAGAAGAGATCCGTGATGTGCGATGGACGACCAACCACTATCGTATGCCTGAAATGCTCCAATATCAAAAGAAAGCAAGTATCGGAAGTCTGACCAGACATCGATCGATCAGACAATCAGTATTATCTGCACACCCTGAGACCATAGACGATCTCAAATCTATCTGTTCGCACTATGATGGGAATGTAGAATGATGGACCAGCGTCGCTAACTGCGGCACCATCCAAAGCGTCATTGTCGATGCTCAAGCTTGATCTATGTATATTGCTCGTCATGATACTGCTCCTGTGACACAGGGTGGATATCAGCAGGTGAAGTTGGAATGGAAGTAAACTGAAGTGAAGTTGTTTTTAAATTCTTTACTGATTTATCTTATGGATATTGAAAAAAAATATGCAAATATGCAAGATAACTCTTTATATAAGCAAAGAGAATTATTTTCTGTAATAAGTGATCCTAACATTGTAAATAAAAAAAGAAGAATGCATAGAGATTATATTGAGACATTACAGTATTTAAAAAACAAACAATGATTTCTAGAATGATATGATGATAGATTCAGTATTTGAATACCAGAAAAACTACTTATTAAAGAGTTAGAGTATAGACATATACCCTAT
>JBGTAD010000113.1:0-6728 GCA_041750055.1 Candidatus Absconditabacterales bacterium
CGACCCAGCGGTTATGAGCCGCTTGCTCTGACCAACTGAGCTATAGACCCTTTTCAAAATATATAATACGATTGATAGATAATATACACAGCTATTGATGATGATAATAGTATAACAAAAATGGTGGGCGATGTAGGATTCGAACCTACGACCCCCTCGGTGTAAACGAGGTGCTCTAACCAACTGAGCTAATCGCCCTTATATTGTATGACAAGCTATTCAAACGATAGAATAATGATGTTTTTTATGATATATTCACAGAATACAGTTAATATATACACAAGAATATCGTTCAGATTTTTGTTTTTTTAGACGGATGCTGTTGTAGAATAGATGCTTTTTATAACACTGAGATGTAATCTAATAAACACTAAGATTAAATACTAATAACTACAACACTAATACAAACACTAAAATGTTACTATACTGATAGTATAAGATATGTGTACAGAATAATGACAATAAACTGTAACTGATATCACATACAAGGTATGATTTTAGCTCATAAGAACTATAATATCGTTATTTCTTTTTCAATACTCTGATGAGATATGTACCAACACACACGGCATATTTCAACAACTCAAGAAGAAAGAAATCTGACCCTACGGGGAATCGAACCCCGATTGCAGGATTGAAAGTCCCGTGTCCTAACCGTTAGACGATAGGGCCTTTTTGTATATTTTCATTGAACGCATCATACACGATGACGAGCAGATGGTTGATGTGCAGACATTCTCCAATATACAACAGTATCAATCAAACCACTTACATACACTACGATAAGGCTCTTTTATTTTGATGACAACGTAAACCAAACAAATGGCGGGAATGACGGGACTCGAACCCGCGACCTTCCGCGTGACAGGCGGACGTTCTAGCCAACTGAACTACACTCCCAGATTTTATATACCACATTACGAACTAGCCAGCTACTGGACTTGAACCTGTAACCTACCGCTTACAAGGCGGTTGCTCTACCATTGAGCTAAGCTGGCAATATTAGAGTCGATGTTAATATCAGGCGATTGATCACTTGACAAGATGACACGACTCTATAGAGAACAGTACTAAATATTACACCACAGATAACTACTTCTGAAACAATCTTGCCATACTAGATTTTCTTCTAGCGGCTGTGTTTTTATGTAATATTCAAACTTTGAGGGCTTTGTCGATTTTGCTGTATGCTTCTTGTAACTGTGTTTGCACAAGAGGTTGACCAGAGTTTGCCAACTTTTTGATAGTCTTGAGTGTTGACTTCATTGCAGTCTTCACGATATAATTTCTTGCTCTCAGTTTGAGTGATCTGGAATGAGCTTTTCTTGCTGCTGATGTGACTGGCATGGTAACGGTACAATATAACAGATTAAAGCTTTTGAAGATTCAATATTTACATGATAACTATCAGAACATATACCCGTATCTCTAACATATATCTAGGATGTATGTTACAGATACAAATACTCCGAGGGAGGGACTCGAACCCACGACCCAGTGGTTAACAGCCACTTGCTCTACCAACTGAGCTACCTCGGAATTTGTTGGTATTTACGTATAGATATTAGCATACACTATTTCAAGTTTATTGATACGATTTTTTAGTGTTTTTCACTACATCGAATTACTTTACATTTTTCTCTAATACATATTGCCAATACTACAATAAGATACTTGGGTGACTAGGATTCGAACCTAGATAAACGGAGTCAGAGTCCGTTGTCCTACCGTTAGACGATCTCCCATACCCACCTACCTAACCGAACAATAGTCTCAAAAAAGAACATGTACTTCAAAACAACACTTACACATGATAATACGCTAATCTATAACTTACCGAAGACAGGACTTGAACCTGCACGCCTAACGGCACATGGTTCTAAGCCATGCATGTCTGCCAGTTCCATCACTTCGGCATTGTTTGTATACAGATCACATACTTTGTTAATAACACTCATTGGATACTAATTGGTTGCGGGGGATGGAATTGAACCATCTATCTTCGGATTATGAGCCCGACGAGATACCGTTTCTCCACCCCGCAATAATACATAACATCTTAACACTTACACTATCAACAATACATTTTGTTTTAGATTTCTCAAGCTTTTATATGTTTTTTGATGATTGAATCTATGATTTTCAATTAAGATTGATGCGTTAGACTTTAGCTAAGAATCGAACACAAATTACTTACTACAAACTATCATCAAAACTCATTGGGAGACTAGGATTCGAACCTAGATAAACGGAGTCAAAGTCCGTTGTCCTACCATTAGACGATCTCCCAAAACACACGCATAAGTTGAACATATACATAATGTTGCATGTAATGCAAGGCGTTTTTGCCTCAAATCTACTGTTGCAATATCATGATTTTTAACTATATACCATAGCTATTTTCGTGAATCTAAGAATCTTATTGATACCTTTTTATATTTTTTATTGAACACCCTCTCCATGAATTCATTCCATTTCCCAAAACTCATAGCAACAGTCTGACCATCTCTTGCCAAAGAAACAATTCTCTCCAAGGTTGTAAATTTCGTAGATATCTTCAAACTCAATCTCTCTCAAGGTTTTGACGACATCAAAAAAAAGTATATCGATACCATTCTCAAACTCGACAACTCAAAAACGATCATGCTCGAGACCAAATGATGTCAAATCAGATGTAAAAACGCTGAAATACAACTTAAAAAAGGAGATTCAATACGGATTGATTTCTCTGAATATCAAGAAGACTCCAAAACAATAATGTATATGGATTATATTCACCTGGATCAAGTACCAACCGGTACTAAAATAATCATTGAACAATCTGATTGTCAACTAGAAGTCAAACATATGCACGAACAAAAACTAGAATGCAATATCCTGGCAGGATGAACAATCACATTCAATTCAAACGTACTATTTCAAGATTACGACCCTAATATTCCATTCATATCCATCAAAGACCAAAAAGATATTATCCGATGACTCCATGCTGGTGTGAATATGATCATTGCATCCAGTGTCAAATCAGCGCATAACATCTTAGAACTCAAAGAATTTCTACTCAATAATGATGGGAAAAATGTAAGAATTATTGCACGTATCGAAACCCAAGAAGCACTCAATAATTATACTCAGATATTAGATGTATGCGACGGTATCACATTTTCTAGAGAAAAACTCATTGAACTCACATACGAAGAAAAAGTTATAGATGAATACGAACTCATTCGTCTATGCAAACAGCACGCCAAACCTTGTATCGTAGAAATCAAATATGACGATATCAAAGCTGATCCCAAACAAGACTTTACACAGATCATGGACGGATATGTCAATGAATGTGTAGACTCGTTTCTATTAGATGAAGAGACTTCGATCGGAAACGATCCCTTAGAATCTATCAACGCGGTATTCGAATTTTTGAAAAAAAACCCACCAGAACAAGTCCGATCCGGAGATATTACTCCCTATTATACCAAGGACGAAACGGAAATCATCGACTATATTGTTGCTAATGCCTATAGGATCACCAGAGAGCTGTATGTCAAAGCAATCATCTGCTATACCAGCAACGGATATGTTGCTACCAAACTCTCTTCGATGAAAATAGATATCCCCGTCATCACATTCACCAAGAGCGATGAGACATTCAGGTATCTCACTATGCTACGAGGTATCAAAGGATACAAAATATCTCAAGGATTCAATTATGAAAACCTCAAAAGAATAGGCAAAGAAATGATCAGAATAACATTCAAAGGAAACATCTCATTAGACGACAAAGTACTCATCATCCAAGCCAATGAGTCCGTCCAAGATAATGATAGGACTGACCATACCCAAAGCGGAATGATCAACGGAGTAGAGGTATACAAATTCAAGGAGATATAAAAAACGTTCCAAAAACAAAAAACCTGACATCAACGTATGTCAGGTTTTTTGTTTCTAAAAGACTTGAAAAGACTTGAAAATTAATGTACACTAAATATACATAGCATGTATATCTTTTTATACTAAACACTCACAATATGTTTGATCGAAATGAAGAAAAAAACGACAAGCTATTCAAAGAAAGAGGTATTCGTTTTGAAGATGTCGTCATAGCACTTCAATGAGATAATCTCATCGCAGATGGTCCTCATCCAAATCAAGAACTCTACCCACATCAATATGCTATGATAGTACGTATCAATGAGTATCCTTACCTAGTCCCCTACATCAAAACAACAGAAACAAGATTCTTTCTCAAAACCATATATCCCTGTAGAAAGTATAAATAACTTTTTAGCATATTCGTAATACCCCAATGACTAACCACTCACACGAAGATCTTATAGGTCTCGATCAACGAGAAGATATTCTGTTGTCACAAAAAAAAGATCCGACACAGTTTCACACAAAAAAACAAGAACTACAATCTACTGCGAAAAGAACCCTCGAGAAAAAAAACATTCATATTGGAATATCCTCTCATGTATTACAAAAAATCAAGACAGAAGCAGCACATCAAGGTATTCCTTATCAGATATTTATCAATCATATTCTACATAAATACACTAATAAAGAACTTGTCGTTATTTCGACCCACACCTCATCACAAAACAACTAAATCACAAGCAGACTGATGCCATTCGTATCAGTTTTTTTGTTTTATTGTATTAATATCGATATATTAGAGAAGAGTACGTTTGTAGATACTTTACCAATCACTCATTACTAGTTACAAACATTATGTCCCTACCCCTGAATATCGTCTACGATACGGATTATACCCAAGTCATCAAATTTGGTGGATTTCCTATAATTCCAAATACTAATACAGCATCTTGATCTAAGCAGGGTTTTATGGATTGGGTCGTGGGGTTGTTTTTTGTCAAACCCAATAATAATAAAAGCTGAACCACAGCCAATATCCCTCAGCAGACTTCATCTCTTGCTAGACAATCACTACAAGAGCAGATCAAAGCACTACTCGAGCTACCCGATGATCAATACAACGACAATATGCTCACCAGCACTCTGAGAAAACACATCTTAGAAATCGAAAAAGAATACCTAGAAACCGTCAGTGATGTCAAATCCCACATCGCTCCCTCATACCGAGAAGCCAAAGGTAATCAGATTTCTCTTTCTGGATTATCAGGAAAGAGCTATTATGTCCAAAGCTATCCCTCGACCATCGATATGCTGTGGACGAGAGATATGTTAGGATTTCATGCCAAATGGGATATGAGTTTTTTCTTGTTTCCTGAAGACGATAGCAGCATCCAAAGTATGCTCAAAACACGTGCCACACAGCTCAAAGCCCAAATTAATGAAGCAACAAGTAAAGGTATCACGCTAGATACTGAAATTGAAATCCAATACAGAGATGTCGAGATGATCAGACAAAAACTCACTACTCGTGAAGAAAGATATTTTGAAACCTGATACTATACCACGATCTATGAAAAAGACCCAGAAAAGCTCACCGAAGAATGTAAAAAATTCGAACAAAAAATTGCAGGATTTGGTATTAGACTCAAGCCTGCATCCCAGAGAATGGACGAAGGATTTACGAGCACACTACCGTTATGTGTAGATGATCTAGGTATCACGAGAAGCACCGTCACGACATCTCTTGGTGGAAGTTTTCCTTTCATCTCCAATGATCTGATCATGGATTCAGGGATTTTGTACGGAGTCAATATGCACACAGGATGATTGGTAATCTTTGATAGATTCAACTCCAAGATGCCAAATATGAATAGCGTAGTCCTCGCGACATCTGGAGCCGGTAAATCATTTACCGTCAAACTAGAAGTACTCAGATATCTGCTCAACGGCATCACGATCATGGTCATCGATCCTGAGAACGAATACAAATCTCTCGTAGACAAAGTATGAGGACAATACGTCAATATCGCTACCAGTTCCAATCAATTTCTCAATCCTTTTGATATTCCTCCCAAGATTGAAGATATTGAATACGGCAAGGGAGATCTCCTGAGAGGTCAAATCATGAACCTCATTGGGTTGATTTCTATCTTGATCTGAGGACTCAGCGCTCTAGAAGAATCCGTCCTAGACAAAGCACTCCAAGCGACCTACAGTCTCAAATGAATAACTCTCGAAAACGATGACTATACCGGCAGGACTCCCCCACTCATGCAAGATCTCCTCAATGTCTTGGAAGGTATGAATGGATGAGATAATATGGCGCTGAGACTGAGTAAGTTCGTATCTGGTACCTTTGGTAAAGTCTTCAACAACTACACGAATATCGATCTGAATAATCAATTCACAGTCTTCTCTATCAGAGACCTAGAAGAAGTCCTCAAGACACCAGCCATGTACAATATCCTCAACTTCATCTGGACCAAAGTCAGATCCCAAAAAATGCGTAGACTCCTAATCTGCGACGAAGCCTGGATCATGCTCCAGAATGACGTCTCAGCAAACTTCTTGTTCTGACTCATCAAGAGAGCCAGAAAATACGGACTGGGTATCACGACGATCTCTCAGGATATCGAAGATTTTATTAGATCAAAATATGGAAAGCCGATCGTCTCCAACTCAGCACTCCAAATACTACTCAAACAGTCTACCACTTCAATCAAAGGACTCAACGACCTCCTGGGACTCTCCGAAGCCGAGCAACAACGTCTCGTCGCAGCAGGAGTCTGAGAAGGACTCATGTTCGCAGGTAATCAGCACATCGCCATGAAAGTTCTCGCCTCTCCGTATGA
>JBGTAD010000114.1:0-6259 GCA_041750055.1 Candidatus Absconditabacterales bacterium
TCATAACAGAGTTATGCAAATACAAAGTCGGAGGCATGTATTGAGATTGTCAAAAACGTACTTATTCACTCTGACAATGATCTAAGTTGTGTATTATAATAGAGCCTTTAAGCAATAATTTACAATCACAACAACAACAAGACTATGATTGTTTAAAGATAACTCCAATTTGATCTTGAGGTTTTCTTTTGTATAGTTTGAACCGATAAAGAAAGCACTCTTTTCAATTAATTTTTTATTCTGTCTGTACGCTCATCAATAGTGTTCTAGTATAGGTCGAATAGTTGAGGAAGCGCGTTCATATTACTTTATAAAGTATAGTAAATACGATAGAATATACTTAAAAGGTATTATAATGCAAATGTAATGTTATTATGTTTTTTACTTCTTCTCCCACACTCTCAACTTTGCACTTCTGGATGCTTTGTTGCGCTGTTGCTCTTGGTAGCTAGGCATGATGACTTTTTTGGTCACTCTGTGGCCGTGTCATTGGTCTTCGAGCTGCGCAAAGGCTTGTTTGACGATCGTATCTTCGCCACTATGGTACGACATCACGATACATCTGCCTCCAGGAGCCAAGATATTGGGGAGATCAGCCAAGACCTGACGTAGAGCTCCGAATTCGTCGTTGACGGCTATCCTGAGTGCTTGGAATAAGACCGCCATCGCTTTTTCTCCAAATCCCGCGAGATTTCATAATGCTTTGAACTCAAAGGTCGTCGTGATTTCTTTGCGTTCACGTGATTCCAAGATAATGCGAGCGAGTTTCTCTGCGTTGCCTGAGCGGATGTCTGCATATGTTGCGAACATGTCGATGAGCTGAGCTCTGGATCGGCGATTGACGATATATGCTGCTGTCAGAGATTGTGTAGGATCGTATCTCATATCCAGAGGTCCATCACCTTTGATCGAAAATCCACGTTCTGGATCTTTGAAATGCTCCATATTCACACCAATATCTAGGAGAATACTGTCAGCTTTTTTTTCTTCTTGAGAGAGAATCGTTGAAATATTCGCATAACTCCCCTGGATAAGTTCCAAAGAAATCTGACCAGTATCAATACTGCTGAGTTGGTCACGAGCTTTGGCTAACATGACAGGATCACGATCAATACCGATGATCGTTTGTAAACTAGGAAATTGATCATGATGTTCGCAAAGATGTCTGATATGTCAGCCGTGGCCTGCGGTCCCATCGATGATGAGCTGAGCTTGAGGAGGTATGGCAGTCAGATATTCTGCAGCAAGGACGGGTGTATGGATGATCATGATATGATAATAGTCGATAGATGGGTAGATAGATGCTCTGAGAGGGTAATACGGTGAGATTATGTATAATTATGATGATATGTTCAAGAGAAGATGTGACGCACGTGTAGATTATTTCCTTGATCTTGATGAATCAAATCATATATCGTTATCATAATCATCAGTTTTTACTTTTTTGCTTGTTTTATTATGTCAAAAAGCATTCTTGGAATCGGTCTCTTATTAGCTTTATCTGTATGATTGTTGCCGATATCGACGCATGCACAATCTTTTGATACTGATGTCTGTACCAATCTCACTACCAAGCAGCAACAAAGAATCAAATTTATTTCTTACGTGGTAGAAAAATCAGACGTCTTAGCCGCTCGTATTCTGGATGCTGATCCTGGAGCGAGTGCGTTGTTATCTCAGAGGCTTCAGGAGCGAAATCGACAGCTCGGGTCTGAGTGTAACTACAGACAGCTTGATAGATATATTCGTACGATGGTCATGGATATCCTCAGTATCCAAAAATCATACAAAGCACAACAAACTCTGACCTCCAATCCTGCAGCAGAACAGGCGATGATCCTCTTGCAACAGCAATTGCTCAGCATCGTATGAGCTGACCAAGTCAAGCAGCTAAACAAACCAGTAGCGATCAGCTCTGATGCAGGCCTCACCGTCAATGTAAACATCCCACAGATGGGTAAAGCGAGTATGAATATCACGATCGGTACCAAAGGTCAATTTGATCTCCAAAAAGGTCACTTCGATACGAATATCAAAGCAAACGCTATGATGAGTCTGGAACAATTTATGGAAACGACCAAACTCTCAGTAAAAGCTCTGTGAGATATCGATGTGACGAATATCGATGATCTGTACGTCAGGATCAATACACTCTCGTTCGAAGGGACGACGAGCGATCTAGAACAGCAGCTCATGATGGACTACGCCAAGACGATGGTCAATCAAGTCTCACAGACTCTCGTAGGCAAATCGATCAATCTGACAGCAACTGGTAGCTCCACTGGTAGCCAAGAGTATCAGTATAATCAAGGTATCTCTATGAGTACTGCTCTGACTCAGATCATCAAACAACAAGCCGATAGCTATGAAATGCTCAATATCATGCAAAAGACTCCGATGATGAAATTCTATCGTCAGGAGAATGGAGTATATTATGGTTCGTTCAATCCAGATCTATGTATGCTGAGTACGGATATATCTACCCAGCAATCATGTCTAGCTCAGATGACCAAGATGCTGTATGACGCTGATGGATATGGTCCTGTAGCAGTTCAGATGAACAATGGAGAGAATACCTTGGCATTGAGCGATACGCATATTGATGACAAAATGTCTGATGATATACTGCATCTCAATAACAAACCCATCATCTATCGAAATAACCAAAAGCTGACCAAAATCGAAGTGCCGTTCAATCCCGCATGAACGAGTAAACTCCTATATACCAACCCAGATTTTATGTTAGTCGTACAAGATCCTGAAGTAGATCTGTCAATCACAGGTACTATCAGTGCTCAAGGCATCAATCTAAATGGCAAAGGAATCTTCCAAGATGGCTATCGAGGTACAATGTCTCGGAAATCAGTCTTTCAACCGGTCAGTTCTAGCTCAGTGAGCACTAATACCACGGATATCGAGATCAACGGATACCAAGAGGCGAGTCAATTATTCGACGTATCAGTCAACTCAACTCAGACAGTAGATCCTACATCTAATAGACCTATCCAGGCTCCAAGTATGTCTATCACCTTGGAAAACGCCATGCAATTATTGCAACCCATATTAAATCAGATGAATATGCTGTCTCCAAGCAATTAATTGATATTCAAAACAAACAACCTCATAAGTACATCACAAGACAACAAAAGCTCTGATTCAAAAATCTCTATTCTCTGTTTTATGCAGGAGTAGATTTTTTGTTTTATCTTCTACCGATTTTTCGATTGATTGTCACATCATAATTGATATAATATAAGATATTACTGTATAGCAGTTCAGATTTTTTTTGTTTTTGAGTTGACTCCTCTTACGTTCGATACTACAGATGTTCATCGTGATTTGGGGGAGTTATATATCTTGATAACACACATCATCAACAGGTCTTTTATTATAACTACATTCGTATCATCATGTCAGACAATCTTCTCCAGACTATTATCCCTCAGGGTATCGAAAAAGAAATCAGTGAGTCATATATTGCGTATGCTATGTCAGTGATCGTATCACGTGCTTTGCCAGATACTCGTGATGGTCTCAAGCCGGTTATTAGGCGTATATTGTACGCGATGCATGAGATGAAATTGTATCACAATACCAAATATAAAAAATCTGCAAATGTGGTAGGAGAAGTCATGGGTAAATACCACCCTCATGGAGATAGTAGTATCTATGATGCAATGGTGAGACTTGCTCAGCCATTTAGTATGAGGTATCCCCTCGTGGATGGACAGGGTAACTTCTGATCTATCGATGGTGATTCGCCAGCAGCGATGAGATATACTGAGTCCAGACTGACCAAAATAGCTGAATCGATGCTCGAAGATATCGAATTGGATACGATCGACACACAGCCTACATACGATAGTTCTCGTCAGGAGCCAGTCATGTTGCCTACCAGATTTCCCAATCATTTGTGTAATGGTACCATGGGTATTGCTGTGGGTATGGCGTGTAATCTGCCTCCACACAACTTGACCGAGGTGATCGATGCGACATTATTACTGATGGCGAATCCGCTTGCGAGTCTTGATGAGATCATGGAAATAATCAAAGGACCTGATTTCCCGACAGGAGGTATGATTTTTGATCCTGCAAATATCAAACAAGTGTATTCTACGGGACACTGAAGCATCGTCATGCGTGGCAAAGTCCATATAGAAGAATCTAAAACCTGACCCATGATCGTGATAGATGAGATACCATATCAAGTGAACAAAGCTACTCTCGTATCCAAAATCGGGGAGCTCGTAGTAGACAAAAAAATCGAAGGGATTGTCGATCTGAGAGATGCCTCCGCCAAAGATGTGATCAAAATCATGATCCATCTGAGAAAATGAATCAATGCTCATGATGTACTCACGATGCTGTACAAGATGACGGATCTTCAGACGACGTTTAGCGTCAATAATGTGACTCTCGTCGATCGTGGTATACAGCCGCAGCAGCTCAATATCATTAGTATGTTGGAGGAATTCGTTGCTTTTCGTAGAGAAGTCGTACTAAGGAGGTCGACATTCTTGCTAGGCAAAGCCAAAGATAGACTCCATATTCTCGAATGACTCAAACGTGCTATCGACCAAATCGATGCTATCATCGATGCTATCAAATCCTCTCAGACCAAACAAGAAGCCAAACAAAAACTGATGTCTGAGCTGTTTGATTTCTCGGATCCTCAGTCAGAGTATATCTTGCAAATGAGATTGCAGTCCTTGGTAGGTCTAGAAATCCAAAACATCATTGATGAAATCAAAGAAAAATCTGACCTCATATCGCAGCTGAACGAGATTATAGAAAATCCTCAGAGACGTGATGAAGTCATCAAAGAAGAACTCGAAGATCTCAAAGATACGTATGGAGATGAACGTAGGACCGAAGTATCTAATGATCTGAGTGTATATGCGCTGTGATCCAGTATGAAACACCTCAGAGACGCTCAAGACAAGATCAAAGAATCTGTCATACTCTGGATCAGTAACAATCGTACCGTCAGGAATTTGTACCAATCTCGTATCAACCAAATCCCCGAAGAATCCCTCGACGTCATCTACACTCACAATCAAGATAGACTCATTGTGATTACAGATCAGGGCGAGCTCGTCATTGAGAGACTCAAAGATTTCTGATCTCATACGATGAAATCTCCTGCAGTAGATCTGCGTAAGCATTACTGACTCAAAGGACGTGTCATATTCGTGAATACTATGGAACATGAATATGAGTATTTGGTGTTTTTGACAGATCGTAATAATTGCAAAAAAATCAAAAAAGAATTGCTTAACTCATTTCGTAAGTTTCCTACTGTCGTGATGTGATTGTTACAAGGAGAGAAGTTGATTGGAGTAGAGACTGTGAATACACAAGATTATGTTGGTGTGGTCACTAAGCAAGCTATGATGTTGATCTTTCCCGAAGACAACCTGAGACCTATGGGTAAGACAGCAGGAGGCGTCAAAGCTATTGATTTGAAGTCTGGAGATCAAGTTGTGAAGTTGTTTGTATATCGTGGGGAACCATTCGTGATGGTGTATGGCAAACAATCAGCCAAACTCATCAACATCGAAGACTTCAAATTGCGAAAAAGAGCTCGTGCTGGGCAACTCGTGGTGATGGATATCTCTGGTGAGTCTATCAAAGGAGCAATCAGTATCGTCGAGGGTGCGGTGAGGATGCGTATGGCAACAGGGAATATTCTTACTACGCATAGTAATGATATTGTATTAGATGATCTCGAGACTCCTATGAGACAGCTTGTCAGTGGATCGATCGATATCGTATACAGACCTCGAGAAGAAAAAGAAGAAAACAAAAGATATGTTGTCAAAAAATCTGATACAGAAGAAGTAAAAACTACCGAATGAGCTACGCAAGATTCTTGATGATTATTTTAATACATCAAATTACTATTGACTTACGTGTTTATTTGCGTATATAGAAATCGTTTATTTCTATAATTGTATATAATACATGGGAAGAATTGATGAAAATATTAAAAAATTTAATGAAGATATGGTTAGATTTGGGGAAAACATTCGTACTTTGGAAGAGACTTCACATCAACATAATTGATCTCTTTCAGAGACTGAGCGACCAAGGCTTTTTGATAAGTGATACATAAAAGACGTTTTAAAGAAAGAAAGGAGCATTGCTGTCCAACTCGCTAACT
Organism: Candidatus Absconditabacterales bacterium; assembly: GCA_041750055.1. GTDB lineage: Bacteria > Patescibacteriota > Gracilibacteria > Absconditabacterales > Absconditicoccaceae > JBGTAD01. Next base: position 6,164 of record JBGTAD010000114.1, read on the forward strand.
AAACAGTCCGCCGACAGGCGGACCGTTTTGTGAAAAACAAAGTGATTTTTTTGATCTACATAGTACATATAACTCAGTAATTACTATAGAAACAAG